>JBEKDV010000024.1:0-38937 GCA_050014175.1 Candidatus Solibacter sp.
ACGAACCGCGACGGGATCGACGTGGACTCCTGCCGCAACGTGCGGATTTCCAATTCGAGTGTCAACACGCCGAACGACGACGCCATCGTGCTCAAGGGCACCCACGCGCTCGGCTTCGCGCGGCCGACCGAGAACGTGACCATCGTGAACTGCCTGGTTAGCGGTTACGACATCGGCTCGCTGCTGGACGGCACGTACAAACGCACGGTCAAGCAGGCTCCCGACCGCGACGGCCCCACCGGGCGGGTCAAGATCGGCACGGAATCGGAAGGCGATTTCCGGAACATCACCGTCGCCAACGTGGTTTTCGACCGCTCGCGCGGACTCTCCCTGGAATCGGTCGACGGGGCGCACCTGGAAGACATCGCGATTTCGAACATCACCATGCGGGAGGTTTCGAACGCCCCGATCTTCCTCCGGCTGGGCAGCCGGATGCGCGCTCCGGAAGGAACCGCGGTAGGGTCGGTGCGGCGGGTGAACATCAGCAACGTGGTGGTGTACGATGCCGATCCGCGGTACGGTTCGATCATCAGCGGCATTCCCGGCCACGACGTGGAAGACGTGAAGCTGAGCGATATCCGCATCCTCTACCGCGGCGGCCTGACGCTGGATCAGGTCGCGAAGCAGCCGGCGGACCTGGTGAACACGTTTTTCTTCAGAGGTTCCGGCGGCGTGCCACCGCGCGCACCGTACTCGACGCCGGAGCGGGAAAAAGAGTATCCCGAACCTTCGATGTTCGGGATGCTGCCCGCTTACGGCTTTTTTATCCGCCACGCTTCGGGAATCGAACTCAACAATGTCGAAGTCGGTTACATGAAGGAAGACCGCCGGCCGGCATTTGTGCTGGATACCGTGAAGGGGATCGACCTGGAACACGTCAAGGCGCAGAAGGCCGCAGGCGTTCCGACGATTGTGTTGCAGAACGTCGAGGATTTCTCGGTGTATCGTTCGACCCCGGTGCCGGACACGCACGTGGACAAGGCGGATCGCAAAGAGATGTAAAGAAAAACACCGGCGGCCAAGACCGCCGGCGCTACGGAAGAAATACGGGCGATACCGCCGCGGCCGTGCGTTTCCTTGTAGCGCCGGCGGTCTTGCCGCCGGTGTCTTGCGAACAAGCGATGGTGCGCGGAAACCCGGAACAGCCTGCGCCTAGACGGCGTACCAGCGGCGGGCTTTCGGCCTTGGTCCGAAGGTCCGCGAAAGCCGCTGCCGCGCGGGTGCCACAGACGGCATAACGATCACGGGAGCGGTCCCCCTCTGCTCGCGGGGAACGTCGTCCGACACCGTACGCCGGATCAGGCGGGTGGTCAAGGTGCGCTCGATGTGGGCCACTTCGGCGCGCTCGGATCGCGTGGCGAAGGTCGAAGCCGTTCCGCGCGCGCCGGCGCGGCCAGTGCGGCCGACGCGGTGAATGAAATCCTCGGGGACTTGCGGAAGATCGTAGTTCACTACGTGGGAAATCCCTTCCACGTGAATTCCGCGGGCGGCCACGTCGGTAGCGACCAGGACACGGTACTGTCCGTCCTGGAAACCGCGGAGTGCCTGATTGCGCTGGTTCTGGCTGCGGTCGCCATGGATGGCGGCGGACTTCACGCCTTCGCGCGCGAGCCGGCTCGACAGCCGGTCGGCGCCGCGCTTGGTGCGGGCAAAGACGAGAAAGGAACCGGCCTCCTCGCGTAGCATGGTCTGCAGCAGGCCCAACTTGCCATCCTGCTCCACTTCGTAGAGATGCAAGTCCACCTGCTCGACCGGCTTGATGGTGGAACCGACTTCGATGCGGACCGCGTTGCGGACCTGCGTCGAGACCAGGTGCTTGACGGAACTCTCGATGGTTGCCGAGAACAGCATCGTCTGGCGATCGGAAGGCAGCGCCGCCATGATTCGTTTGACGGTGGGGAGGAAGCCCATGTCGAGCATGCGGTCGGCCTCGTCCAGCACGAGTATGCGGACCTTGCCGAGATCGACGAGGTGCCGGCTGAGGAAATCGTAGAGCCTGCCCGGTGTGGCGAGCAGCACTTGCGATCCTTTGCGAATGGAATTCAGTTGGGTCCGCTCGCTGACGCCGCCGACTACCACCGTGGCCTGTATTCCAGTGCCGGCGGCCATTTGGGCGAACACCTCGTGAATCTGCATGGCGAGTTCACGGGTAGGAGTCAGGATCACGCTGCGGATGCCGGGCTGCGGTGGCAGCTTGCCGAGGAGGTGAATCAAAGGCAATACAAACGCCAGCGTCTTGCCGGTGCCTGTTTGCGCGGTGGCGACCAGGTCGGTGCCGGCCAGCGCAGGCTCGATGGCCTGGGCTTGCACGGGAGTCAGTTCGGTAAATCCATGCTTTGCGAGATTGGTCTTGAGCAGAGCAGAGAGGGGGAGTTCAGAGAAATTTTTCATGAGTCGTTAATCGTTTTGAGGAGGAAAACCGGCGAGCCGACTCACTAATCAGGGGAGAAGGGGTTGCGGATCAACTTCCAGAGCTTTCAGTGTACCACGTCCGTGACGCGGAATTCTCGGGATGACGGCGTGGGGGGTGTGCGACATCAATGTTGGCGGTTTTCGAGAGGGCTGGATTGTGCCGGCCTATCTAGAAGTATATAATACGTCTAGAAAGGAGGCTCATGCCTCACTCCCTTCCCAACTTGGAAACGCGCCGGGCCGAGTTGTTCGGCGCTCTGAGCGATCTCAAAGACATGCGCCCTGGTTCTGTCGTCGGAGCCGTGTTTCGCTGCGGAAAACCGAACTGCCATTGCGCGGAACCCGGCGACCCTGGCCACGGCCCCATCATGCGCCTCACCTACAAATCACAGGGAAAGACCGTCACCGAAGCGTTGCCGACTCCGGCGGCCGTGCGCAAAGCGGAACGGGAAATCGCCGAGTTCCGCAATTACCGGCGGCTCGGCCAGGAACTGGTGGAAGTCAGTGAGCGGATCTGCCGCTTACGGCCCGTGGAGGACACACTCACTCCGCAGGAAAACAAACGGCCGAAACCATTGAACAGGAGGTCAAACGGGAAGTAAGCCGCCTGCTCCAAAATGCGTACGCTCTGGCTGGCGCGCGCCATCCTGGACGCGGCGATACCGCCGCCGTAGCCGGAACCGATCACCACCACCGTATGGTGGTCTTGTATGTCTTCGATTGGAGATGACAGACGTAGCATTTTCCCCTCTTGTGCAAGTTATACTATGCCTGTTCCGAGCCAACGTCAGGCGGAGATTGAATCGGGTATCAGCGACTTACCGATGTTATAGGCGTCCGTAAATCGGTCCAGGCCGTTCGATCCCCCGTTGACCAGGCGGCGCGCGGTGGCTAAGTCGCCGCCGGCGAGGGCCGTAGCGATACTCTGTTCGCGGCTCTTGAGAAAACTGGCCAGCAGTTGCGCGGCGACGGTCGGATCGTTGGCCAGGTCGGGGTTTTCGATCAGTTGATTACCCAGCCCAATGGCGTTTCCATGGACCTGGTAGTTAGTCCGGCCGGTGAGCTGAATGAATCCGCGCCCCTTGAACAGTTCGCCATCCGGTGGCCCCAGGTTTCCCAGATCCTTCCTGGAATCGTATAAGTCGAACGGATGTCCGCCCGGCGAGGTGTTGAACTGAGATTGACCCTCGCTGATGGCCAGGAACACCTCGGTCTCCGCGCGGATCGTGCCCAGCGCCATGAGGATCATCGCCTGGTTCGCCAGTTGAGCCTGTACCAGGGCGTTCAGCACCAACGGCAGGTTCTCTTCGATGTTCTGGGCCGGCGTATCCGGGAACATCCCGCAGACCATCGCGACGGTGACCGCGGGAATCAAGGATGCAACCGGGGCCGGCGCCACAAGGCCCAACGCGGCTGCCGTTTGCGGACCCACCACGCCATCGGCGCCGAGCCCGGCGCTGCGCTGGAAGGCTTCCACTGCCGCCGCGGTTCCCGCGCCGAAGGAGCCGTCGGATGCCCCCGGATCGAAGCCGCGGGCGCGCAACTTGTTCTGCAGATCGGCCACTTCGGGGCCGCTGCTTCCCTGTTCTAGAACCGCCATCTAGCTTCCTCCTCGTTGTATGATGAGATTTCTCCAAAGTGCCGGCGCCGAAGTCCAATGCGAACAAAAGACTAGCTGAATTGCCTCGCTGCCGTCAATTAGGGCTGGGACTAATTTGTACGATTTCGTCCATTCCCGCTCAGTGCTTCTTCTCAGTTCGCTCCCGCTCATGCCCTCACCGCGCCGTCGAGACTGGAACGTGACAGCGTGACTCCGGACCGCTGGCTTTCTTTCCACTTCCTGACGTCGGATCTGATCGGGGTTTCGACGGCCTTTGCGCTGTTCTCGCTGCTGGCTTTCTTCCCCGGTTACGCGATCGGATGGCTAACGAATATATTCCGCTTCCGCACCAGGCTGCTGCCCTTCCGCCTCGCCGCGAGCGTGCCGGTTTCGCTTGCCGTCGGTCCAGTCCTTGGCTACACCGTCGGCCGATGGTTCGGTTGGAATGCGGTTTGGTTCGTCTATGGCGCCCTGTGCATCGCCGCCGTGTCATCGGGCGCCTTGCGGCGTAAGGCCAAGCCCCTCGCCGGCTTCGACTTCCGCTCGCTGTGGCCGTTCGCCGCCCTCATCGCGCTGTGGATGGCGATTGCTTTTCTCTCGCTGGCCGACCTTCCCCTCGGCCGCCGCCTCTACTTCTCGATCATCGATTTCGATTACTCCGTCCGCATCGCCTTCACTCACTCGATTGGCGCCTTCGGCCTTCCCGCGCGCAATCCGTTCTTCTTCCCCGGCCACGCCGCCGGTCTTCGCTACCACTATTTCTGGATGATTCCCTGCGCGCTGGTTTACCGCCTGGGGGCGCCGCTGGTGGACGCGCGCGAGGCGTTTATCGCCGGCACTCTGTGGCTCGGCATCGGACTGATCTCGCTCATACCGCTCTACCTGCGGCTGTTCGCTTCCGCCGCTCCCGGCTTACTGCGGCGCAGCCGCATCGGCATCGCCTTGCTCGCCGTCACCGGCCTCGATATCGTGCCCGCGCTCCTCATGGTGTGGCTTCTCCGCGCCGGTCTCGTCTCCGGCATGTCCCCATCCGTCGAGTGGTGGAACGAACAGGTCGACGGCTGGCTTTACACCATGCTCTGGGAGCCGCATTATACCTGCGCGCTGATCGCCTGTCTCACCGGCTTCCTGATCGTGTGGAGTCTCCCGCCTCAATCGTCGCGCCTGCAACGCATCGTCTCCGGCCTCATCGCCGGAATGGCTTTTTCGACCGCCGCCGGTTGCGGCATCTATGTCGCCATGGTGTTCGCCGTTTTCCTGGGACTCTGGTTCGCAGTGACTCTAGTTCGCAAATGGTGGCCGCAAGCCGGAACCCTCGCCGTCGCTGGCGTCGCTGCCATAGCTCTCGCTCGTCCCTTTCTCGCCAGCCTGAGAGATTCCTCTGCTCAGGGCCTTCAGGGCTCCGCTCCGCACCTGCTCCAATTCACCATCCGCCCGTTCGTGCCCGGTGAGATGGCTCTCCGCTTCTTCCTGCTGAATCGGCCCTGGCAGCGTTATGCCGCCGATCTCCTGTTACTGCCGCTCAATTACTTCGTCGAGTTAGGCGTCTTCTTCGTAGTGGGCCGGATAGTTCTAACTCGCTTTCGAGAGCGCAAACGTCCCGCCACGCCCGCCGAGTTAGCTGCGTTTCTCATGGCGGCCACCAGTATCCTGATCTGTACCTTCGTCAAGTCCAGCGTCATCGCTAATAACGATCTTGGCTGGCGCGGTTTTCTGCCCGCTCAATTCATCCTGCTGTTGTGCGCCGCAGACGTGTTGTCGGAACGCGCCGCGCGCACGGCCTTGCTCCGCTTGCTCCTCGTCCTGGGTCTGGCGGGAGTCGTCTACGATCTGGCGATCCTGCGATTCTACCCCGTGCTATCCGACCTCGGCAAGGTTCCCAAGATCGGCTGGCTTGCCAACGACCAGCTTCTCGGGTTGCGCACCGCGGCCAATCGCGAAGCCTATCAATGGCTCCGCGCGCGAACCGCCGAGACCGCCGTGATCCAGCAGAACCCCGAGCCCGTCTACCAGGACACTTTTTTCGGCGCTTACGGCCACCGTCAAACCGTCGCCGTCGGCGGCGATTGCAGCTCCGGATTTGGCGGCGATCCACGGGAATGCGTCCCGTTGATGCCGGTCCTTTCCGGCTTGTTCGCCGGCGGCGAAGCGCAGGCGCTCGAGTCCGCCTGCCGGACCCTGCCGATTGACTTCGTTGTCGCCAAGGATACCGATCCGGCCTGGCGTGACCGCGCTAGTTGGGTCTGGACCGCTCCTCCCATTTTCCACAACGATTTCGTCCGCCTGTTCGCCTGCCATCCGCATTAGACACCCGAACCGCAGGTTCGTGGTGGGGCATGCTTGAAGCTTGCCCGTCGTAGCGTTCATCTTGCGTTCACTCGTTGACGTGCACCACCTGCGCCGGTGCGAAGCCGTTGAACCAGGTAGCCGACGCGTTGCTGTACGCCCCGATGTCTTCCGAGTAAACCAGGTCCTCGATCTCCAGCTTCGGCAGTTCCTCGGACTGCGTAATGATGTCCATCCCGTCGCATGTCTGGCCGAACACCGTCGACAGCTCCTTCTCGCCGGTCTTGAACGCCTTCAGCCGGTACTGGCAGTGGTCGAACACGATCCCGGAATAGGTGTGGTACACGCTGTCGTCGATGTAGTAACACGTCTTACCGTCGCGAAACGTTTTGCCGATGATCCGTGCGATTGCCGTGGCGGCCGTTGCCACCAGGTACCGCCCCGGCTCCGCCAGAATCTCCATGTCCTTCGAGAACAGCCGGTCGATCTCTGCGTTGATCTTCCGCGCCAGTGGCCGCAATGGCTTCACGTGAGCGTCATAGGGAACCGGAAATCCGCCGCCGATATCCAGAATCTTGATCTCGTGGCCGCGGCCCAGCGCCTCATTCCGTACCGCTGCCGCGATGTTCAGCGCCTGCACGAAGTTGTCGAAGTTGGTGCACTGGCTCCCCACGTGAAAGCTCAGCCCCTCCACCACCAGGCCGGCGCGGAAGGCTTCCACAATCAGGTCGGCGGCTTCCCCGGAATCGCAGCCGAACTTCGACGACAGTTCCACCATCGACCCTGTATTCGGCACCCTCAGCCGCAGCACCAGCCCGGCGTGTGGAGCGTATCGTTTGATCTTGCGCAGCTCCTCCAGGTTGTCGTAGGTCAGCAGAGGCTTGTACTCGTCCAGCGCCTGCAATGTTTCCTTCGGCTTGATCGGATTGGCGTAAATGATTTTGTCCCAGATGAAGTCCTGCCGTTCCTTCGCCGGCAGGCGCTCGATGTTCTTGTGCACCAGCAGGAACTCGGGCAGCGACGCCACGTCGAAACTGGCGCCGGCCTTGTACAGCGTCCGCACGATCTCCGGTGCCGGGTTGGCCTTCACTGCGTAGTACGCCTGCACCCGCGGCAGGTGCCGCCGGAAGTTCGCGTAGTTGCGCCGGATAACCTCGTGGTCGATCACCACCACCGGCGTCCCGTGCCGGCGCGCCACCGCGAGCAGCTCCTTCTTGGTCATGACTCAGTCGAGCACCGGGTCCGATCCGTCGACCATCTTTACCTTATTGTGAGCGAAGTATTCCCGCGTCAGCGCCTTCATCATCTCGCCGCGCCGATCGTAAAGGCGGCGCGACTTGCGCGGTTTGTGGCGCGAGAGCGCGTAGTGCGTCAGCAGCGGCATGGCAATCGTCGTGTCGGTGTAGCACACCACCGCGTCCGGCAGGCGGTCGGGGTCCACTTTTCCCCAGCTCACGGCTTCGCTCGGCGTGGCGCCGCTCAGGCCGCCGGTATCCGGGCGCGCGTCCGTCACCTGTAGGAAAAAGTCCTGGCCGAATTCCTTGATCCGCAGCACTTCCTGGATCTGCGGTTCGGTCTGCAGCGTGAAGTTCTTGGGACTGCCACCGCCCCACAGCACTACCGCGCTCCGTCCGCCGCTCCGCTTGGCCGCCAGCACGAAGGCGGTGGTCTCATTCACGTCGATGGACGGGTTCAGCCGCAGCTTGTTGCCGCGCAGTTCCACCCCGGCCACGTTCATGCCGATGGTGGAATCGCCCGGCGACGACGTGTAGCACGGTATGCCTGCGCGATAAGCCGCGGCCAGCACCGAGACATCCTTCAGCCCCGCCTTGCGTTCCCATTCGGCGGCGTACTTCCCCAGCAGGTAATGCAGTTCGGCGGTGCCCATCTCTTTCTGGAATTCCGGCTGCACCAGGATCTCGCGCAGAATCTCGTCGGTGGCCATCAGGCAGTCGCTGTAGCCCAGCAGCACGTCGTAGACGCGCACGATATCGTTGTCGCGCAGTTCCGTATCGTCCATGCGGAAATCGCCCATGCGGACGGGATAGTTCAGGGCGAAGTGCAGGTCGTGGTAGAGAATCGCGCCGGTCGAGACAATCCAATCCACGAAGCCCGCCTTGATGAGCGGCACGATGGAGGAACAGCCGAGGCCCGCCGGCGTGAGCGCGCCGGAGAGGCTCATGCCGATGGTGACATCCTTCTGCAACATCTTCCGCGCGAACAACTGGCAGGCCTCGCGGAGGCGCCCGCCGTTGTATGCCAGCAAGGCGTTGTCGACGAGGTCGGGGAGACTCTCCCGCCCGGTCAGGTTCTTCGGCATGATGCGTTTGCCGGAAAGAAACTTTCCCCGGTTCGGGCATTCTTTCTTTTTCATCCAGTCCGGCATTTCGGAGAGGTCTTTGCGATACCGCGATTGAGAGGGTTGAGGTGTGGAAGTCTTCTTGGCCATGATTGGATTCCCCACGATTTTAGCAGTCTTGTGGGCGGTCATCGAATCGTAATGGACTTGCGGCGCGCTTTGCGACTATTGTGGACGCATATGCGCAATCCACGGACACCCGCCTCTCTCGGTTTTTCCATGCCCGCCGAATGGGAGGCACACGAGGCCACCTGGCTGGCCTGGCCGCACCATCCCACGGACTGGCCCGGAAAGCTCGCCACCATCCGTTGGGTGTATAGCGAGATCGTGCGCAAAATCGCGCCCGGCGAGAGGGTGCGCATGCTGGTGCGCGGGAAGGAGGAGGCGAAGGCGGCGGCGCGCTATCTGGAGCGGGCCGGAGCGGGAGGGTCCGCGGTGGAATTCATCGTGCACCCCACCAACCGGGCGTGGACGCGCGACAGTTGTCCCCTCTTCGTTCGCCGGCGCGCCGGGCGAAAGAGCGAGACCGCCATCGTGCATTTTCACTTCAACGCGTGGGCGAAGTATGCCGATTGGCAAAAAGACCGGCGCGTGCCGGAGACGGCGGCGAAGCGTCTCGGCAAGCGGCTGTTCGACGCGCGCGCGGGCGGACGCCCGTTCGTGCTGGAAGGCGGAGGCATTGAGGTGAACGGGCGCGGCACGGTGCTGACCACCGAGGAGTGCTACCTCGACCCCGAGACGCAGGTGCGCAACCCCGGGATGGGCCGCGAAGGGTTCGAAACCGCGCTGCGCGGCTATCTGGGCGTGACCAATGTTTGCTGGCTGGCCGCCGGTCCGCGCGGCGACGACACCCACGGCCACATCGACGACATTTGCCGTTTCGTCAACGCCAACACCGTGGTGCTGATCCGCGAAGACAACCCGGCGGATGAGAACTACCGTCCTCTGGCCCGGAACTGGGAGCGCATGGCGGACCTGCGGCTGGAAGACGGCTCCAAACCCGAGGTGGTGGCGCTGCCCATGCCCGCCCCGCTCTTCTTCGCTGGCTGCCGTTTGCCGGCGAGCTACGCCAACTTCTACATTTCCAACGCCGCCGTCATCGTGCCCACGTTCAACGACCCCAACGACCGCGTCGCCCTGGGGATTTTGGGCGAACTCATTCGGGACCGTCCGGTGGTGGGCATTCACGCCGTCGATCTGATTCTGGGCTTCGGCTCGCTGCACTGCCTGTCGCAGCAGCAGCCGGCTGTAGAGTAGCCTTTCAGGCCGGGTGCCCTCTGGGCGGACCCCATTCGTGGGGGCATTCTTCCATCGACCCCTTCCCTGTTTGGTTCCGGCTTCGCTGGGTGGCCCGGCGCCGTGATACTGTTGACGGATGAATCGTAGACAGCTCGTAACCGCGGCGTTGTGTGCCGGCGTCCGCCCCGGCAATCTGTGGGGCGATGCCGCCATCGATAGGCCGGGTAAGATCGACGAGACCCTGCGGGCGGGAATCGCGCGGCGGAAAATTCCCGCGGCCGTAGGCATGGTGGCGGCCGGGAGCAAGACCTTGTATGCGGGGGCTTTCGGCAAACGGGATTCCGAGGGCACGCCGGCGGCGGTGGATTCCATCTTCGCCATTGCGTCGATGACCAAGGCAATCACTAGCGTGGCCGCCATGCAACTGGTGGAACAAGGCAAGGTGACGCTGGATGAGCCGGTCTCACAGTATCTGCCGCAACTGGAGAAGCTGGATGTTCTGGAGGGCTTCGACGCGGCGGGCGGGAAACCGATTCTGCGGCCCGCCAAGACCGCGATCACGCTGAAGCACCTGCTGACCCACACGTCGGGCCTATGTTACGACACGTGGGACGAGAAGATGTCCCGGTTCGCGCCGCCATGCGCCGGAGCTCCGGCGAGCGGCGCCGTGGGACCGCTGATGTTCGAGCCGGGCGAGCGCTGGCAGTATGGCCAGGGAGTGGACTGGGCCGGGCGCCTGGTGGAAAAGATCAGCGGCATGAGCCTGGAGGATTATTTTCAGGCCAGGATCCTGGGGCCTCTGGAAATGCGCGACACCAGCTACATTCTGCCCCCTGCGAAGTTCGACCGGCTGATGGGGCGGTGGACCCGCGAGAACGGCGAGCTGAAACCAAACCCGCGGACGCAACCCGCGCCGCCGAAGACTTTCAACGGGGGCGGGGGACTCTTCTCCACCGCGGCCGACTACGTGCGGTTCATGCAGATGATTCTGCGCCAGGGGCGCGGGGCCGATAACGCCGCGATTTTGCAGCCGAAGACCGTGGAAAGCATGGAGGTCAACCAGATCGGCAAGGCCACGGCCGGCAAGATGCGCAGTTACCGTCCGGATTACTCGAGCGACGTGGATATCCAGCCGGGCTTTACCGAAAAGTGGGGTTTGGGATTTCTAATCAACACCACGGCGTACACGGGCGGCCGCGCGGCTGGAAGCCTGGCCTGGGCCGGGATCTACAACACCTTCTACTGGGTCGACACCAGGAGCGGTATTTGCTGCGTGTTGCTGATGCAGTTCCTGCCGTTCGTGGACAAAGAGGCCGTGGGCTTGCTGAACGATTTCGAGCGGGCGGTTTACGCCAGCTTGCGGAAATAGCGGGCGGGCGCTGTGCGGGCCGCGATCTCGGCTATACTTGTCTCCAATCGCCATGACCGTGCGCAACGCCGCCGAAACCGACTACGACTCGGTAGAACTGCGTGGCGGGCGACTCCACAAAATTCGTCGCGCCGAGGCTCGCATGCTCGGCGAGGAAGATCGTATGGTCCCGGTGGCCAAGTGCTATTGCCGCTCGCACGACGTGCTCACGGCGGTGGAGGCCGAACTGCAAAGACGGCCCACCTTCGTGTTCCCGGCGGAAGTCTTCAGCGACCTGGAGGGCCTGATTGGAAAAGAGCTCGAAGGCCGGATCTATGCCGACAGCCAGGGACGGCGGGTGAAGTTCCATCTCGACTTGAGCGAACATGCCGGTTTCCAGGTGGACGAGGGCGACCGCAGTTTGCGCAGCCCCTGGTACGACGATAGCGTGCTCAAAGAGTAGCGCTCGCGGGGGAAGCGTTCAGGGAACTTCCACGATGTCCTGGAGCACTTCCCGATTATCTGCCACAAGCAGTTTCAAAAGCCGTCGCTGCCCAGCAGGCGGACTTCGGGATGTACCGCGCGCGCCTTCCCGGCGAACTTCCTGTCCGCGGTGATGAGCGGAGTTCGGAGGCGAAAGGCCAGGGCCAGGTAGAGACACTCCTGCAACGGGTGTCTGAACTCGGTGGCCAACTGCCACGCGCCTGCCAGATCTGTCTCATCGGGCACCAGAGTGACGAGACCATTGAGGAGGAATTCAAGCCACAGGTGCAGGGCGCTTTCGCCCTCCTGTGAGTTGATTTCGTCGAAGCGAACTTTGCGTGCAATGGCGGCGGCCACTTCCACCTGTATCAAGGCTGGCGCCAGGAGTGTAACGCCACCGCTCAGGAGTTCGTCCGCGGCAGCCTTATCCGCTTCGGGCACCAACCACTTGACGGCGACGCTGGCGTCGACGACGATCACCCGCGACTCTCGCGATCCTCGCGAATGCCTTCGGTGCTATCGGACAGTGTGCCGTACTTTTGCCGCAGCATTTCCCGAAAGGCCTGGGCTTCGGCCACGAGGTCCCGCTTTGGGCGAGACGCGGCCTCGATGAGCAGCAGACGGAGTTCCTCCTCCATGCTGCGCCCGGCGGCTGCCGCCCTCAACCGAAAAGTTGCCACCACGGGCTCCGGGAGTTTGCGGATTTTGACGTCGGCCACACCTTCATTATGCCCCCATGGGGTCATGTGCGCAAGTGAGGCATGACGGAGGCTGGATCGGACTCGATTCCGGATTCCAACTAGCGGATCGACCGGAACCTGCGGCGCAACAGAGTGCCGGCCGGATTTTCCGATTCACCGGGTCCGGCGGACGGAGCGGAACTTGCGCAGGCCTAACCCGCCGAGCAGACAACCGAGGGCCACTAATCCCGAGGACCCCGGCTCGGGGGCGCCGCTGAACGTGGAGGCAGTGCAGCCGCCTATGTCCGTCGTGCCACCCAGGGTCGCGGTCGTCTCTGCGAACACACAGCCGTTGATCGTGCCCGCAAGCGGCCCACTTCCCCCCGTGCCGGCGGACATGGTGAAGTTCCTTCCGGCCAGGATGTTTCCGTCCCAAGTCACAGGCAGCACATCTGTCGCGCCTGAGATCGTGGCGTCCCTGCCAATGATCCAGTAGATGTTACTCGACAGCGCTCCGTCTGTCAGGTGGAATGTAATAGGAGCGTTAATTTGCAAGTCCCTGCTAACTTTGATAATAAAAACTTCACTGCTGTTATTGTTGGCATCGAAGGTCAAAATAGTGCTCGCCACCGAACTGACGTCGGTCGACGAAAAATTGTACACCGTGTTGCCCAACAACGTCATGGGCCCCGAGAGGCCACTCAACGTCTGCGTGGGTGGCGTGGACGTGTCGCTATAGGCCAGATTGAACGCGCTTACGAAGTCGGTGTACGCCAGTCCCACGGTCGTGCCCGGGGCGTTCGGCGCCGTATAATAGTTACCGGTGCTCGAGGTCCCAGGCGGGAAACCCGTTATCGTAACTGTGGCCCCAACATCGCCGGTGACCACAGAGGTCCCGGTATTCGAAACTGTGCCGGCCAGCAGCCCGAAAGGGTAGGCAGTGCCTAAATTCGGCGGGACTACCAGGCCTCCAATAGCAGGCGCCGCGAGCACTAGAACCATCAGCGCCCGAAGTAACCAGATCCGCATGTTTCCTCCTAGGGTCCAGGACTGCGTCCAGGACTTTCTGCACCGCTCCGCACGCGCGTGATTCCAGGTTCAGTATACGCCTGCGAGCCGTTCTTGAAGCCGGCGATACCAGCCGTTTGGTATTCGTGTTCACTCAAAGTCGCTTTCCGCGGAGTTTTCGACCCGAATTTCAGTTAAGTAGAGCACCGTTTTGTACGAATATGTCTGCCGGCGCGACGAGCCCTTTCCGTTCCGCCTGCACGACATACTCCCGCGACGGTTATACTTGTCGCCATGCGCATGATTGCCATTTTCCTGCTCGCCGTTGGCTGTGCCGCGGCCGCCGCGCCCCAGTATTCCGGTGAGCTGATTTTCCCGTTGGAGAAGTGGCACAACCACTCCTCCTCGATTGTCGAACTGCCCAACGGCGACCTGCTGGTGTGCTGGTTCCACGGCTCCGGCGAGCGCGAGGCGGACGATGTCCTGATTCAGGCCGCGCGCTGGAACCGCGCCACCGGCAAATGGACGGCGCCTTTCACGCTGGCCGACACGCCCGGCTTCCCGGAAACCAACCCGGTCCTTTTTCTCGATTCGCGGCAGCGCCTCTTTTTCCTGTGGCCGCTCATCGTCGCCCACAAGTGGGAGACCGCGCTCATGAAGTACCGCATCTCCACCGATTACCAGCAGGCCTCCGGTCCGCCGAAATGGGAGTTTCAGGACAACATTGTGCTGATGCCCAAAGACATCGTGCCGTTGACCAGGGATTTTGCCGGCGCCGCGGCCGCGGGAACCGGTCAGCCTGCCGACCGGGCGAAGCGCCTGATCGAAAAAGCGGAGGACGAATACTTCTCCCGCATGGGCTGGTTCACGCGCACCCATCCGCTGGAGCTGCCGTCGGGCCGCATCCTGGTGCCCATGTATTCCGACGGCTATTCGTATGGCATCATGGCGATCTCCGACGACCGCGGCTACACGTGGAACGCCAGCCAACCCATCGTCGGCGACGGCTGCATTCAGCCTTCCGTGGTGCGCAAAAACGACGGCACGCTGGTGGCGTATCTGCGCGACAACGGACCGCCCCCCAAGCGCGCGCACATCAGTTTCTCGCGGGATGACGGTGTCACCTGGACGCGCGCCCGCGACACGGAAATTCTCAACCCCGGCACCAGCCTGGAAAACGTGCGTCTGCGCAACGGCGACTGGATCATGGTGTACAACGATCTGGAGCAGGGCCGCTATTCCCTCGTGGCCGCGCTGAGCGACGACGAAGGCGCCACCTGGAAATGGAAGCGGCATCTGGACGGCAGGCCGACCGTGCAGGTCAACAGCCAGTATCACTACCCGTCGGTGATCCAGGCGCGCGATGGCGCCATCCACGTCACCTACAGTTACTTCACGCCGGAGGGCAAGGCGATCAAACACGTGCGCTTCGAGGAAGCCTGGGTGAAGGCCGGCGACTGAGTTACTTTTTCTTGGCGGCGGGCGCAGGCGCGGCCTTCGTCATCTTGTCCAGTTGGGCGCGAATGTTTTTGTCGCTCTCGCCAAAAAAGCCGTCCCTGCCGTTGAAGTCCCCGCGGATAATGCCGCGCGCGTCGATGAAGATCATGTACGGGATCATCAGCATGCCGTCCGTCTTGTCGCTCCACTGAAGGTATTTCTTTACCTCCACCGCGCTGGTGTAGCCGGTGGCGAAATTCGGCTCGAATGCCTTGAGGAACATGGGGTAGTTGATGTGTACGCCCTCTTCAAAAGCGCACTCCACCACTTGCACGTTGCGCGCCTCGTAGTCTTTCTGGATCGCTTTTAGGGTTTGGGTCAGGAACTGGCAATGGTCGCACGTCGTGTAACTGAAGGCCAAAGCGACAATCTTGCCGCGAAACTGGCTGAGTTGGATGGGAGGAGCGCCGCCACGCTGCATGACCAACTCGGGCGAGGGTCTGGGCACGTTGGCGGCAGACGCGGTCAACGCCGGTAAAAGGCCCGTCAGAATCAGAGCAACTGTTCGCATAGGTCTATCCTTGTCATATTACAAAATACTGTCTAATTCAGCAGTTCGGGCGCGCAGCCGAGCTCCTGTATGGCGGTTCGCCGGATGGCGGCGGCGTGCTCATGCTGCCAGGTGCGGAGATAAGTTGCCGCCACGTTGCGCGATGCCGCGCAGATGTCGCCGTGCACTAGCGGGCAATCCACGTTCAGGCCCGACGTGCCGCCTTCCCGGCTGACGGCGCAGCCCGAGGGGTCGATTTGCGAGTAAAATTCCACCAGTTTCGACATCAGTTGCATGCGGCTGGAATCCACAGCCAGGGCTTCCACCAGCGCCATGGCGGCCCGGCGAGTGTCGCCGGCCGCGCCATACGCCGCCGCCAGTTCCTCCAGAAGGTCGGGATCGGATTCCAAGGCGCGACCGCGCTCGAACGCTGCCAGCGCGCGCCCCGGGTCTCCTAACTTCTGGTAGGTGCGGCCCATGTGCAGGTAGAGCGAGCTCGGCACGAACGTAAGTCCGGGCTTGCCGTGCCGGGCGTTCTCCGCGCGGTTCATTTCATCCTGCGCCAGTTCGATCTTCTCGCTGCGCAACAGGGCGGCCAGGGATTTGCGATACCAATATTCGGAGCCTGCCGCATCCCGGCCGCCAGGGTTGGATGCCGCCAGCCGGATTCCGAGATTGCGGTAGAAGACGCCCGCCTGTAGATAGGCGCTGCCGGTGTTCTGAAGGTCCGGCAGGGGGTCGAGAATGGCCAGCGCGCGGCCGACCTGGGCGACGGCGCGATCCCAATCCTGTTGGGTGAGAAACGCCGCGTTGTTGGCCGCCGCCAGGTTGGTCTTGTAGCTGCCGGGGGCCGCTTCCACCGCGCTTCGCCAGAATCGTCCCTGATCCCGCCAGTCGTCATTGCGGGCGTAAGTCCGCCCGGCGAACGCAAGCAGCACGGCACCCAACGCCACGGGAACCGCGTTCCGGTATTGGCGGCCGCGCTCCGCCGCGCGCCGCGCGAGCCAGTGCGCCAGGTAGACCACCAACACCGCGAATCCCACGGACGGAAGATACAGAAAGCGTTCCGCCATGATGCTGCCGATGCGAATGACGAGGTTCGAAGTGGGCGAGAGCGTGGCAAAGAAGAACGCGATCGCGAAGAAGACTGGTTTGCGCCGCCGCCAGCAAAAGATGGCCGTGGCCGCCCCCGCCAGGCACAACAGAAGTGAGAGAATGGCTTTCACGTCCTCCCCACCGAACCCCCAGCCGAACAGCGGGTTCTCGTTGAAGGAGTAATCGAACGATTGCCGCGCCGGCCACGCCAGTAGCGCCAGGTAGCGGCCAATCACCTTGACGGCCGTCATGCGCGCGGTCCAGAAACCGGCGCCCATCAGCGGGTTATCGCCGAACGGAAATGCGATGGACGGCACACCGTTGAGTACCGGGGCCCGCACATACAGGAAAACCAGACAAGGCGTCACCACGGCGAGATAGCTTGGTAGGCGCGCCTTCCACGAGGCGGTTCTCCCGAAGGTCAGATCGTAGATCGCGATGACGGCAACCACCACGACGGTGCTTTCCTTGGAGAACATGCCCACCGTCACCGCTAGCGCCATGGCCGCGAGCCATGCCGCTTTGCGGGCGCCAGAGGCGTCCAGCGCCTGGCGATGGGCACATAGCGCCGCCAGCACGCCAAACGCCCCCAACAGGTCCGCCCGCCCCACAATATTGGTTACCGATTCGGTGAGCACGGGATGGATGCCCCACAGCGCGGCCAGGAACAAGGCGGCTGGCATCTGTTCGAAAATCGCCAGTCCCAACAGGTACACCAGCCCGATGTTCACCGCGTGCAAGCCGAAATTCAGCCAGTGATACCCCCACGGATCCGCGCCATCCCCCATTACGGTGTAGTTGAACATGTAGGAGAACGTGGTTAGCGGGCGATACAGACCGGACATGCCCAACGGCCAGTACTCCTCATGCAGAATGCGCTGCACGTGGTCGCTTGTGACCGCGCGTATGCGCGTGTCTTTGAGAATGATGGGGTCGTTGTCCAGCAGAAACGGCGCGTGGAACGAATTCGAGTAGGCGCAGAATGCCAAGCCGATGACCGCGGATAACCATAGCGCCCGCTTCATCGCCGGTGATTTCACCATCGGTACGGCAGCGGGTGTCTCTGCGGGATGGCGGTTCGTGGCGCGCCTGCCGCCGGATTTGCCGGCGGCGTCCGTATCGTGCTTCACCCCTCAAATCTACCATTGCAGCGGATTTTTCCCACTCCACGTGTCAATAATGGAAGGATGAATCGCAGACAGGCGCTGGCCGCGCTGGCCGCCGTGCCGCTGGCCGCGCAGCCTTCCGCCAAACACACCTTCGGCATTCGCGGCGACCGCTTCGTGCTCGACGGCGCGCCGTTCGTCGTCCGCTCCGGCGAAATGCACTATGCGCGCATCCCGCGCGAATACTGGCGCGACCGCATGCGGAAGATGCGCGCCATGGGGCTGAACACGCTCTGCATGTATTCCTTCTGGAACCTGCACGAGCCGCGGCCGGGACGCTTCGATTTCAGCGGCAACCTGGATATCGCGGCCTTCATCCGCACCGCGCAGGAAGAGGGACTCTGGGTGATTGTGCGGCCCGGCCCCTACAGTTGCGCCGAGTGGGAGTTCGGCGGCTTCCCCTCCTGGCTGCTCGAAACGCCAGATCTGAAGGTACGCAGCACCGACCCGCGTTTCCTGGCCGCGGCCGGCAACTACATGAAGCGCCTGCTGGCGGAGGTCGTCCCGCTGCAAGTTACGCGCGGCGGCCCGGTGATTATGATGCAGGTGGAGAACGAGTACGGCTCCTACGGCAACGACAAGGAGTACCTCGGCGCCATCCGCAAGACGATCGAGGATGCCGGTATCGAGATCACGCGCTACACCGCCGATGGCTCTTCGGCGTCCATGCTGGCCGGCGGCACGCTACCCGATCTGCCCAGCGTAATCAACTTCGGCGGCGCGCCGCAAAGGGAGTTCGCCAACTTCGCCAGGTTCCGCCAGGGCGTGCCGCTGATGTGCGGCGAATACTGGGTCGGCTGGTTCGACCATTGGGGCGAGAAGCATCACACCGGCGATAATGCGGTCCACCTGGCGGGCATCGAATGGATGCTGGAGCGCAATATCGGGTTCAATCTCTACATGGTGCACGGCGGCACCTCCTGGGGATTCATGAACGGCGCCAATTTCAGCAAGGTCTACGAACCCGATATCTCCAGCTACGATTACGATTCGCCCATCGACGAGGCGGGCCGCATCGCGCCCAAGTTCGCGCTCTACCGCGACGTCATCGGCAAGCACCTCTTGCCCGGCGAAACGCTGCCCGCGCTGCCCGCGCCGCTGCCCGTGATCGAAATTCCGCGCTTCGACCTCAAGCAGAGCGCGCCGCTGGTGAGCTTGCTGGGCAAGCCGGTGAAAGCGGAGCGTCCGCTGAAGTTTGAAGAACTCCACCAGGATTATGGCTTCTTGCTGTATCGCGCCGCGGCCAGGAAGGCGGCCAAGGCGAAGCTGGAAATCCAGGAGGTGCGCGATTTCGCCGTGGTCATGGAAGGCGCGCGCACCCTCGGCACGCTGGACCGGCGCAAGGCGGAGAGCACGCTCGAAGTCACGCTGGATGGCTCGCGCCCGTTGGACATCCTGGTGGAGAACATGGGGCGGATCAACTTCGGTCCGCGCTTGGTGGAAGACCGCAAGGGCATCACGGATAAGGTTTCCCTGGGCGGCGAGGAACTCAAAGGTTGGGAGATGTACTCGCTGCCGCTCAAGGATATCGGCGGCCTGAAATTCTCCACGAAGTCAGCGCCAGGCCCCGCTTTCCACCGCGCCACGTTCGATCTGCGGGAAACCGGCGACGTGTATCTCGACATGCGCGGTTGGGGCAAAGGCAACGTCTGGGTCAACGGCCGCAATCTGGGCCGCTACTGGAAGGTGGGCCCGCAGCAGACGCTGTTCGTCCCCGGCGTGTGGCTCAAGAAGGGGCAAAACGAGGCGATCGTGCTGGATCTGTTGGAGGGCGGCACGCGGTCGCTGGCGGGCGTCAAAGATCCGGTGTGGGAAACGCCCGCGCCGTAGCCGCGCCTTATCCCGCGCCGCTCGCTCCGCCGCCGGAGGCGCCGCCCGCCCCTGCGCTAGCTCCACCATCGCCGGATGCACTGATGTGGCATGTGTCCACGAAAGCCATTTTCGCCCCGGTTCGATTTGCGTGTAACGAATGCAAAGCCGCCAGGCGAGCGCCGCTTCGCCTGCCCTTGAATTCCGCACCGTTTTGTGCGGCAATAGGGAATCACCAAGGAGTGATCCTATGAAACGCGGAATTCCCCAAAGTTTATCGCTAACAATTTGTCTCGCGCTGCTCTCGGCCGGCGCTGCCGTCGCGCAGCCCGGGGCCAAACCGCTGCCCGCCCCCAAGTCGCAGGATGAGAAGATGCAATGGTTCCGCCAGGCCAAGTTCGGCCTCTTCATCCACTGGGGCCTCTATTGCATCCCCGCCGGCGAATGGAAGGGACAGCCCGTCGCCGGCATCGGCGAGTGGATCATGAACCGCGCCAAAATTCCGGTGAAGGAATACGAACAACTCGCCACTCAGTTCAATCCCGTCAAGTTCAACGCCGAAGAGTGGGTCAAGATGGCCGAGGATTCCGGCATGAAGTACATCGTGATCACCAGCAAGCATCACGAAGGCTTCGCCATGTTCGGCTCCAAGGTCAGCCCGTACAATATCGTCGATGCCACGCCCTTCAAACGCGATCCGCTCAAGGAGCTTTCCGAAGCCTGCGCGCGCCACCACATTAAGTTCGGCTTCTATTACTCGCAATCGCAGGACTGGCACGAACCCAATGGCGCCGGCAATACCTGGGACTTCGGCCCCGACGACAAGAAGGACTACGACCAGTATCTCCGCGGCAAGGCCGAGCCGCAGATTAAGGAACTGCTCACCGGCTACGGTCCCGTGGCCCTGATCTGGTTCGACACGCCCCGCATGATGACCGGCGACCGCGCCACGCGCTTCGTCGACATCCTCCACACCATGCAGCCCGCCACCCTAATCGATGGCCGTCTCGGCGACAAGGGCGACTACGTTTCCACCGGCGACAACCAGATTCCCAACCAGGTACTGAAAGAGGATTGGGAAGTCCCCGCCACGCTCAACCACACCTGGGGATTCAAGAAGGACGACACCGACTGGAAGACCACCGAGGACCTCACCTTCAAGTTAGTGGATATCGTCAGCAAGGGCGGCAACTATCTGCTGAACGTGGGGCCGACCTCCGAAGGCGTCATCCCGCAAGCCAGCCAGGATAACCTGCGCGGCGTGGGCCGCTGGCTCAAGGTGAACGGCGAATCCATCTACGGCGCCGGCTCGACGCCGTTCGGACAGGAACTCGGCGAGGTGGACAACACCACCAAAGACAAGCGGGGCAACCCCGGTTTCAAGATGGCCAAGGACTGGCGCTGCACCACCCAGCCGGGCAAGCTGTTCATTCACCTGTTCAAGTACCCCAACGGAAGCTTCGAGCTCTCCAAGGTCCAGGGCAAAGTGAAGAAGGCGTACCTGCTGGCGGATGCCAGGCACGCGCTGAAGATGAAGCAGACCGGCGACACGGTCAGCGTGACGTTGCCCGCCAAGGCGCCCGACGCCATCGATTCCGTGCTGGTGCTGGAAACCGCGAAGTAATGCATCTTGGTGGGGCAGGCGGGGTACCCTCTGGGTCCGCCTGCCAAGGTCTCGGACTCGTGCGCCGGTCAGTCGTGGTGCATGCTGTAATCTGAGGTGAACCAGCGATGAAGCGAACCATCCAAGTGCGCATCACCAAGGGCGAACGCCAGTTTGTGGCCGAGTGCCTCGACCTTCCCTTGGTCACGCAAGCTGCCACCTTGGATGAGCTCGCTTTCAATATCCGCGAGGCTATCGGTCTGCATCTCGAGGGCGAAGACCTCGCTGATCTCGGTTTCTCCGCCGATCCGACAATCCTCGCGACCATGGAACTTGACGCTGTGGTGTGATGTCCAAACTGCGCGTTCTCTCCGGCCGTGACGTCCTGAAGATCCTGGGCGGATTTGGCTTTTAGGATTTCGCTCAGCGCGGAAGCCACATCAAGTTGCGCCGCATTGTATCGGGTGGCCGAACCCAGACGATTACTGTTCCCAATCACAACGAGATCGATCGCGGCACGCTCCACGCCATCTACCGGCAGGCATCCCGGTTCATCCCGGAGTCCGAACTTCGCAGCAAGTTTTTCACACGATAGGCGTCTGGCTGAGCCCTGAGCGAAATCCCCCAGATGTTATCCTTTTGTAAACCATGCACCGTAGACTCGTCCTCCTTGCCCTGATCGCGCCCCTGCTTTCCGCCCAGACGTTCACTCCCGCCGACTATGCCGGGCTCCGCTGGCGCGGCATCGGCCCCTTCCGCGGCGGCCGCACCGTCGGCGCCGCCGGCATCCCCGCCCAGCCCAACGTCTTCTACATCGGCGTCAACAACGGCGGCGTCTGGAAGACCGATGACTTCGGCCGCACCTGGAAGCCCATCTTCGACGACCAGCCCACCGGTTCCATCGGCGCCGTCGCCATCGCTCCCTCCGACCCCAATACCGTCTACGTAGGCAGCGGCGAAGGACTCCAACGCCCCGACCTCTCTACCGGCGACGGCATGTACAAATCCACCGATGGCGGCAAGACATGGCGCCACCTCGGACTGCTCGACGGCCAGCAGATCCCCGCCATCCTGGTGGATCCGCGCCATCCCAACCGCCTCTTCGCCGCCGTGTTGGGCCACCCCTACGGTCCCAACCCGGAGCGCGGCGTCTTCCGCTCCACCGATGGCGGCGAGACCTGGCAGAAGGTGCTCTATAAGGATGACCGCACCGGCGCCATCGATCTCGCCAGCGACCCGCGCAATCCCCAGACCGTCTACGCCGTCCTCTGGCAGGCGCAACAGGGTCCGTGGGAGAACGGCGCGTTTTCCGGTCCCAACAGCGGCCTCTTCAAATCCACCGATGGCGGCGCCACCTGGAACCCGCTCACCGGCGGACTTCCCACCTTCGCGCAGGGCGGGCTGGGACGCATCGGCATCGCCATCGCGGACACAGACCCCAATCGCATGTACGCTCTGGTCGAAGCGCGCGGCGAAGCCGGCGGCCTTTACCGCTCCGAAGATGCCGGCGCCAACTGGAAACGCATCAACGGGGAACAGCGCATCTACGGCCGCGGCAGCGATTTCGCCTGCGTCCGCGTCGATCCCAAAAACAAGGACGTCGTCTACGTCGCCAACACCTCCACCTACCGCTCCGACGACGCCGGCCAGAGTTTCACCTCCATCAAGGGCGCGCCCGGCGGCGACGATTACCACACCATCTGGATCAATCCCCTGAATCCCAACATCATCCTCCTGGCCGCCGATCAGGGCGCCACCATCAGCGTCAACCATGGCGCCACCTGGAGCAGTTGGTACAATCAGCCCACCGCGCAGTTCTATCACGTCGTCACCGATAACCAGACGCCCTATTGGGTCTACGGCGGACAGCAGGAGAGCGGATCGGCCGCCGTCGCCAGCCGCGGCAACGATGGCCAGATCACGTTCCGCGAGTGGCATCCCGTGGGCGCCGAGGAATACGACTACATCGCGCCCGACCCGCTCAATCCCAACATCGTCTACGGCAGCCACGGCACGAAGTTCAACCGCGTCACCGGCGAGGTGGAGCACGTCAGCCCGCGCGGCAACTACCGCACCCTGCGCACCGCGCCGCTATTGTTCAGCTACGTCGATCCGCACGTGCTTTACCTGGGCGCGCAGGTGGTGCTCAAGACCACCGATGGCGGCAGGAATTGGGAAGCCATCAGCCCCGATCTCACCCGCGAAACCTACGAGATCCCCGCCAGCGTGGCCGCCTACGGCGATGCCGCCAAACAGCAGGCCACCCGCCGCGGCGTGATCTACGCCATCGGCCCTTCGCGCCTTAATGTCAACGTCCTGTGGGCGGGCACCGACGATGGCCTGATCCACCTCACGCGCGATGGCGGCAAGAACTGGAAAAACGTCACCCCGCCCGCCATGACCCCCTGGAGCAAGGTGGCGCAACTCGACGCCTCGCACTTCGATGACGACACCGTCTATGCCGCCGTCAATCGCCTGCGCCTCGACGACCTGAAGCCGCACATCTATCGCACCCACGATGGCGGCGCCACCTGGCAGGAGACCGTGCGCGGTCTGCCCGACGGTCCCGTCAATGCGGTGCGCGAAGACCCGGTCCGCAAGGGCCTGCTCTTCGCCGCCACCGAGCTTGCCGTCTTCGTCAGCTTCAACGATGGCGACGATTGGCAGCCGCTGCGCCTCAACATGCCCGCGACTTCCGTCCGCGATCTGGTCGTCCACGGAAATGACCTCGTGGCCGGCACGCACGGCCGCGGCTTCTGGATTCTCGACGATATCGCCCCGCTCCGCCAGTTGACCGCCGAGACCCACCTCTACGAACCACGACCCGCCTACCGCTACCCGCGCAATACCAACACCGATACGCCCCTGCCCCCCGAAGAGCCGGGCGGACAGAACCCGCCCGATGGCGCCATTATCTATTACAACCTCAAGACTGCCGCTACTGGCCCGGTGGCGATCGACATCCTCGACTCCACCGGCAGAGTGCTATCCCGTTTCGAGAGCACCGACCAGCCCCCGCCCCCCGATCCGGCGATCAATGTGCCGGCCTACTGGATCCGCCCCTTCCAGCCGCTTTCCGCCGCGCCCGGTATGCACCGTTTCGTTTGGGATCTCCACGCCGCTCCCACCGGCGGCGGACGCCGTCGCGGCGGCGAGTACCCCATCTCCGCCATCTACCAGGACACCCCCGGCGCGCAAGGCGAGTGGATGCCGCCCGGACTCTACACCGTGAAGCTGACCGTCGACGGCCGCACCTACACCCAGCCCTTGACGGTAAATCCCGACCCCAGGTAGCGTAGCCAGCGCGGCGCGCGCCTCGTTGCGCAGCCCCGGAATCTCCGCTGGCTCCGCGCCCGTCGGTTTTGACTTTCCCTTCTCGCGCTCTCCGCGTCTTCCTCCGCGTCTCCGTGTCTCCGCGTCAAAAGCACCGCTTCGGCCCCCCGTTCACACCAACATTTTTTTATTTTCCGCTGATTCTAAACGCAGTTTGCCACCTGCACATCCGAAATCCGCCGCCGCGCCAGCTAACATTCAGGTGTGGAAAGACTCTCTTACGCCGATCGCGCCTGCGCCGTCGCCGCCGCCGCCGCTCACGACCTGAATGACGAGCTGACCATCATCCTCAACACCACGTCATGCTCCCTCGAAACCCTGGAGCCCGGGCATCCCGCCCGTCCCCTGCTTCTCGACTTGCAGCGTTCCGCGCAGCGGTGCATCTGGAAAACCTCCGGCCTGCTCAACTACGGCGCGCGCCGCGCCCGGCCACTCAACGTTTCCATGGAGCGTCTCATTCTGGAATCCGCGGAACCCGCGCTAAGGTAGAACTAGTGCGCATTCTCGGCATCGAATCCTCCTGCGATGAAACCGCCGCCGCCGTGGTGGCGAGCGGCGACGCCGTGCTCTCTAGCGTCGTGGCCAGTCAGATCGCGATGCACGGCAAGTACGGCGGCGTGGTCCCCGAACTGGCTTCGCGCGAGCACCTGCGCGCCATCGTTCCGGTGGTTCGGGAAGCCTTGGCTGCCTCCGCCACGCGTCTACAGGACCTTTCGGCCATCGCCGTGACGGTGGGCCCGGGGCTGGTAGGGTCGCTGCTCGTCGGGCTGACCTACGCCAAGAGCCTGAGCTTCGCCACGGGTGTGCCTCTCATTGGGGTCAACCACATCGAAGGCCACATCCACGCCGTCATCCTGGAAGCGCGGCGCGGCGGCGCGCCCGTCGAGTTCCCAGCCCTCGCCCTGGTGGCCAGTGGCGGCCATACCCACCTGTTCGAAGTGCGCGCCGATGGCGGCTACCGCCTGCTCGGCAAGACACGCGACGATGCCGCCGGCGAAGCCTTCGACAAGGTCGGCAAACTGCTCGGCTTGGGCTACCCCGGCGGCCCTATAATCGACCGCCTGGCGCCTCACGGCAACCCCCACGCCGTCCACTTCACGTTCGCCAAAATGAAGGGCAACGCCCTGGATTTCAGCTTCAGCGGCCACAAAACCGCCGTCCTGCGCTGGGTGGAGGCGCGCCACATGGAAGACGAAATCGCCGCGCGAAAGGCCATGCTGCGCGACCATCCGAACCCGTCGCTGGAGGAGTGGCTCGCCGTCACGCCGCAAGCGACCTTGGACCTTTTGGCTTCGTTTCAGCATGCCGTGATCCACGAACTGCTCACCCGCGCCGCCGCCGCGGCCGCATCCATCGCGGCGCGCGGCCTGATCGTATCCGGCGGAGTCGCCTGCAATTCCGGCCTGCGCGCCGCGGCGCGCTCCGGCAGCGTGCCCTTCCCAGTGCACTTCCCGTCCGCCGGCCTCTCCACCGATAACGCCGCCATGATCGCCGCCGCCGCTTTCCCCAAACTGGAGCGCGGCCAGTTTTCCGCGCTCGATATCGGCGCTCAGGCCAATTTCCCCCTGGCCTGAATTAGTGTGGAGTAGCCTTCCCAGGCTGGGTGCGCTCTGGGCGGCCCCCATTCCTGGGGGCATTCTTCGTTTTCCCCTACAGCGCCGCCAGCAGCTTCCCCACGAGCGCCGTGCGATCCGCCATGCGGTCCACCAACAGGCTCTCGTGGCTGGCGTGCGCCCCTTCGCCCACCGCGCCCAAACCGTCCAGGGTAGGAATCCCCAGCGCCGCCGTGAAATTCCCATCCGAACCGCCGCCGGTAAGCGATTCCTCCAACTCCACGCCGATCTCCCGTCCCAACTCCCGCGCCTTCCGGAAAAGCGCCACAATTCCCTTCGAGCGCTCCATCGGCGGACGATTCAATCCGCCGCTCACCTCGATCGTGCACCGCCGGTCAAAGGGTTTGAGCGCCCGGAACTTCTTCTCCAGCGCCGGCGCATCGCGCAGGCGCAGCACGCGGATGTCCACCTCTACCCGCGCCTCGGCAGCCACCACGTTACTGCGCGTTCCGCCCGAGATCACCCCCGGATTCACCGTGATGCCGCGCCGCAATTGCGTGAAGGCGGCGATGTGGTCGATCTGCCGCGCCAGTTCCAGCACAGCGCTGGCGCCCGCCTCGAAATCGACGCCGGCGTGCGACCCGCGCCCCTTCACCACCACGCGGAAATCGCCCACCCCTTTGCGCGCCGTCTTCAACTTTCCGGTGAGCCCGGTGCCCGGTTCCAACACCAGCACCGCCTTGCTGCGCGCCGCGTTCTTCTCGGTGAGCGCGCGCGAAACTTCGCTGCCCACTTCTTCGTCGGGGTTCAATTGCAACAGCACTTTGGAGCCCGCCGCGATATCCAGTTCGCGCAGCGCCCGCACCGCGAACAGGAAGAACACGATGCCCGCCTTCATGTCCAGCACGCCCGGCCCCCACAACCGGCCTCCCATCTGGCGGAACGGCATGCTGCGCAGCGTCCCCACCGGCCACACCGTATCGGAGTGTCCCAGGGCCAGCACCTGCCCGCTCTTGCGGCGTCCCGGCAGGTGCATCTCCGCCACCATCAGGCGGCCAAACTTGCCGCCCGGATAAGTCTTGACCTTGGCAAAAGGCGCCACCGTATCCGCCACCAACTCCACGAACCGGGTGACCGCCGCCGCATCGTCGCTGGGCGATTCGCACTCCACGAAACGCCGGATGGTCGCCGCCATTTCCGCCTCGTGCGCGCGTGCAAAAGAGAGAATAGAATCCACGGCTGTTATCATACAGGCTTACGGCGCTTTTCGCAGGCCCACCGCGAAATCGCGTAAACTAGACTCTGGCATGAGTGCGCTGCGCCAAGTCGAGGAACTGCTGCCAGCTCTCAGTCGCTCTGAGAAGGCGCAACTACTGCGCCTCGTGGCGCAAGACCTGGATGATGCGTTTCCCGGAATCGATTCGACCCCGGGAGTTTGCGGAGGCGAACCGTGCATTGTTCGCACACGCGTTCCAGTCTGGGCGCTGGAACAGTCGCGCCGTCTGGGTATGAGCGAAGATCAGCTTCTGCGATCCTACCCGACACTGCGCGCCGAAGACCTTGTCAACGCCTGGGCTTACGTGCGATCGCATCGCACGGAAATCGAAGACGCAATCCGCGAGAACGAGAACGCCTGAGCCGATGGCCCGCTTCTATTCGAACGAGAACTTCCCGCTACTAACGGTGGTGAAGCTTCGCGAACTCGGGCACGAAGTAGTGACCGCTTTGGAGGCGGGGAACGCCAATCAACGGATCGCGGATGAGGCCGTCCTTGCCTACGCCGTATCGGGGAATCATGCTGGACGCTCTACAAGGAGAGAAAACAATACGTATCGCTAGTGATCCACTACGACGGAATTGGTAATGCCGAACTCAGGGATAAATACATCGAACTCGCACTCGCCGAGAACGGTGATGACGACACTGTCATCTTTCTCAGAGCCATGCAAAATAGACCCGACCTTGTACCCAAACAGTTGATAAAACGTGTGATTGCCCGGCAGAAGCGGAACAAGGACTGGTCTCAGCTTGCGCGGACGTACGAGAGCCTGGGCGACCGCAGGAATGCTGCCCTGCACTATTGCAGGTCGATTGCCGAAAGTGTTCAGGAGGGTAACGCATTCTCCGCCGCATATTACCTGAAAGAGCTCTGTGAAACAGGTATCGCAGCCGGATTATTCCAGGAGGCCTATCGAGAATTCCATTCAAAAGGGGATCTCTGGTGGCAGGTGCGGTGTCTACAGGAACTCGGTTGGCAAAGTGAACTTAATGAACTCCTTGTATCGAATCGCGCAGCGATCGAGAAGGCAGGCGACACTTCCCTGCTTCAATACCTCTATGCCGCGACAGGCGAACAAGACAAGCTCTATGAGCAGATGAAACTGGAGGCCGAGTATTCCGTGCCTGACTAGATGGATGCCACCGAGCGCATGCGCGTGAAGAGCATTGTCTACCTTGACAAGGTCGAGGTCCGCTGCTTGCCTTGACGGACTCGTATTTACTATACTGTAAATACAGATGCGGGTCGAATGGGATCAAGCGAAAAACCAAATCAACCAGACCAAGCACGATGTCGACTTTGAAACGGCACAACTCGTTTTCGATGATCCCTGCTGCGTGACGTTTGTAGAGCGGGTCACAGATGGTGAAGAACGCTGGCAGGCAATCGGCTCGATTGAAAATATCATCATTACTGCTTGTCGTCGTGCATACGTATCGGGAAGAAGTTTCCGATGAAGTAGTCCGCATCATTTCAGCCCGCCCTGCGACCCGGCGAGAAAGGAGGCTATATGCCCAAGCTATCGGCTAAGAAACGACAGGAGCTTCAGAAACTCGCTGCCCGCCCGGATCGTGAAATCGACCTGACGGACATTCCCGAAATCCAAGAAATCCCTTCAGATGCCGTGATCGGGAAGTTCTATCGACCGAAGAAAACCACTGTGACCATTCGCCTTGATGCGGATGTAGTAGCGTGGATGAAGGCATCGGGCGAAGGGTATCAAACTCGAATCAACGCCTACCTTAGACAACTGATGCAACATGGCCGCTAGTGGTCAACTTGCCCCTTCATGCGATAATACAGGCTTCCATGCCGATTTTGGACATTAATCAGATTCGGGCCATTCTGCCCCATCGCTACCCATTCCTCCTGGTGGACCGCATCGTCGAGATGGAGGCCGACCGGGTGGTCGGCATCAAGTGCGTCACCAACAATGAGCCCCAGTTCACCGGCCATTTCCCGGATTTTCCGGTCATGCCGGGCGTGCTCATCGTGGAAGCCATGGCGCAGACCGCCGGCATCCTGGTGCTCCACGATATGCCGGACCGCGCCAACAAACTGGTGCTCCTGGTGGCCATCGAAAATGCGCGCTTCCGCCGCCCCGTGGTGCCCGGCGACACCCTCCGCATGGAGATGAAGATCCTCAAACGCAAAGCCAGCGTGGCCAAGATGGCGGGTGTGGCCACCGTCGATGGCGTAGTCGTCGCCGAAGCCGAAGTCATGTGCAAGCTCGCCGACAAGGAAGAGAAGCCGCCCGCCGAAGTGATTGCCTGAGCGATGCCGATTCATCCCACCGCCATCATTGACCCCACGGCGGAAATCGATGCCAGCGCCGACATCGGCCCCTACTGCATCATCGGACCGGAAGTCCGCATCGGCGCGCGCACGCGCCTCATGGCCAATAACTACCTCGAAGGCCCTACCTGGGTCGGCGAGGACAACATCTTCTTCCCCTACAGCACCGCCGGCGTGGCCTCGCAGGACCTCAAATACAAGGGCGAGCGCGCCGAGACCCGCATCGGCCACCGCAACCGCATCCGCGAATTCGTCACCATCCATCGCGGCACCCGGGGCGGGGGATTGGTCACCGCCATCGGCAGCGATAACCTGCTCATGGCCTATTCCCACGTCGCCCACGATGCCCACATCGGCGATCGCGTCATCATGGCCAACGGCGTCACCCTCGCCGGCCACGTCACCATCGGCGATTGGGCCGACATCAGCGCCTTCGTCGGCGTCCATCAGTTCTGCCGTATCGGCCGCCACGCCTTCGTGGGCCCCTACAGCGTGGTCATTCAGGACGTATTGCCCTATTCCACCACCGTGGGCAAGCGCGAGATCTCGGTCTTCGGTGCCAACCGCATTGGCTTGGAACGCCGCGGGTTCGAAACGCCCGTAATCGAGGCGCTGCAAACCTCCTTCCGCCTGCTTACACGGGCCAAGCTCAACACCACCCAGGCCATCGAGCGCATCCGCGCCGAAGTGCCGCCCTGCGCCGAAGTGGACGAACTCCTCGCCTTCATCCAAACCAGCGAGCGCGGCGTCATAAAGTAGAGAGCCAAGTAATGTCTCCCGCGACACGCTACGGATTGATCGCCGGCAACGGCCGCTTCCCGCTGCTCGCGCTCGTTAGCGCCCGCCAGCTTGGGCTGGATATCACCGTCATCGCCATCCAGGAAGAAGCTTCGAAAGAGGTGGAGTCTCTCGCCTCGCGCTGCCATTGGATCTCCCTCGGCCAGCTCGGCAAGATGATCGACATCTGCAAGCAGGATGGCATCACCGAGGTCATGATGTGCGGCCAGGTGAAGCACGCCAGGATCTTCTCTTCCATCGCCGCCGACTGGCGTCTGCTCAAGCTGCTCGCCACCCTCCCCGCGAAGAATACCGACGGCCTGATCGGCGGCGTGATCAAGATTCTCGCCGATGAAGGCATTCATCTGCGCGATTCCACCATGCTGCTCAAGCCCCTTCTTGCCACCGCGGGCGTGATGACCCTCCGCCAGCCGGAGAAGGAAGAGCTCGCCGATATTGCCTACGGCCGCCGCGTGGCCAATGCCCTGGCCGGCTTCGACGTGGGACAGAGCGTCGCCATCTGTGAACGCGCCTGCGTGGCCGTAGAGGCCATGGAAGGCACCGACGCCATGCTGCGCCGCGCCGCCAGCCTGGTCAATGGCCGTCGCATGGCATTGATCAAGGTGGCGCGCCGCCGCGAGCATCTCCTCTTCGACGTCCCCGTAGTCGGCCTGGACACGGTTCCGGTGATGCGGGAAACCGGCACCACCGTGCTCGCCGTGGAAGCCGGCCGCACCTTGATGCTGGACAAAGAAAAAATGATCGGCGCCGCCAACGCCGCCGGCATCGCCATCGTAGGCCAGGATGCGTAGCAGATTCCTCAGCAGCTTGGTGGAGCATGTGTGCAGCTTGGTGGGGCAGGCGGGGTACCCTCTGGGTCCGCCTGCCAATCCGAGCGAAGCTCGGATTTCTCGGTGTTCTCCGCTGACTCTGCGCTCTCAGGTTTTGACTTTCTCAACGTTCTCCTCCGCGTCTCCGCGTCTCCGCGTCAAGACGCATCCGCCCAATGCTTTCTCTGCGCTTCCTCTGCGCCTCTGCGGTGAATGCACTACTTCCCTGGGGAGGAATGCGCCCCAACCGGTAATCTACCTATGTCACAACCACGAGTAGCCGTCATCGGCGCCGGAGCTTTCGGACAGAACCACTGCCGCGTGGTCCACGAATCTACGCGCGCGCAGCTCGCCGCCATCGTCGATAGCGATGCCGGCCGCGCCACCGAAGCCGCCGCCCGCTACCAGACCGTCGCTCTCACCGATGCGCGCGATCTCCCCGGCAAGGTCGACGCCGCCATCGTCGCCGCGCCCACTACCGTCCACGCCGAGATCGGCTGCTACCTTCTCGACGCCGGTATCGACATCCTGGTGGAAAAGCCCATCGCGGGCGACCTTGCCTCGGCCGACCGCCTGATCGCCTCCGCCGCTCGCGGCGGGCGCATCCTCCAAGTGGGCCACCTGGAGCGCTTCAACCCCGCCGTCCTGGCCCTGGAACGGCGCCTCACCCTGCCACTCTTCTTCGAGATCCATCGCATGAATCTGTTCAGCCCGCGCAGCCTCGATGTCGACGTGGTGCTCGATCTCATGATTCACGACGTGGACCTGGTGCTGGCGTTCGCCCGTGCCGAACCCGAGGAGATTCGCGCCGCCGGCATCTCGATTCTCTCCGGCAAGGTGGATATCGCCAACGTCCGCCTGCAGTTCCCCAACGGCTGCGTGGCCAACCTTACCGCCAGCCGCATCTCCACCGAACGCGTCCGCAAACTGCGCCTGTTCCAGCCCAACCAATACCTCTCGCTCGACTACGCCCGCCAGGATCTCGCCATCTTCAGCGTCGGCGGCGGCCGGCAGATCGGCTTCGAACAGGCCCCCGTCACCAAGGGCGAACCGCTTAAACTCCAATTCGACGCGTTTCTGGACTCGCTCGCCTCACGAAGTTCGCCGAAATCTTCCGGCGCCACGGCACGTCGAACACTAGAGGCTGCTTTGGCGATTCTTGATAAAATCAAGGAGCACTCCGAAGTTGTGTCGAAAACCTTGGTTGATGGATGGAAACCGTAGGGCCACCACCCGAAGACGTTGAACTGCACCTTCTGACCGACTGGGGCGACCCCGCTTCCCGCGGCCGCCACGGGGTCGCGGGCGTAGCTTCGGTATTGTTCCACGTGGCCGGCCTGCTGCTCATCGTATTGTTGCCCAGCAACTTCCTGTCTTCGCCGCCCGAGCCGGCCAAAGCGGCCCCCCTCATCACACCGCTGGTGGAACCGCTCACCGAATTCACCCAGCCCACGCCCACCAAAGGCAAAATCACCAAAGAGATCGACATGGCCGCCTTGCAGCCGCGGCCGACCATTCAGATGCCGCGGGGCGCGCCCTCCACCACCCAGCCCATGGCGCAGCGGCCCGCCGCCATCCCGACCCCGCCTCAGCCGCCTCCGGTGGCCCTGCCCGAACCTCCCAAGGAGGCGGCCCTCAAGGAGCCCAAACTCGAACTCCCGCCCGCCAATTCCGCCGTGCCGCTGCCTCCGCCGACGGTCGAAAAGCCCAAACTGACGCTGGAGAACGTCGGCGGGCCGCCGCCTCCCGTCTCCCAGGCACAAAGCAAGGTGGCGATTCCCAACACATCGGTGGCCGAGGCTATCCGCCAGAACTCGCGCGCCGGCGGCTCCAGCGGCGGGCTGATGGTGGGCGATCCCGGCGCCGGATCCGGCGGCTATGGCGAGGGCATCAATCTGCCCCCGTCCCCCGGGGCACAGGGTAGCGCGTTGGAACTGAAGAGCGACCCCATGGGCGTCGACTTCCGCCCCTACCTTACCCAGATCCTCGCCACCATTCGCCGCAACTGGTACGCCGTCATGCCGGAAAGCGTCAAACTGGGCCGCCACGGCAAGGTCGGACTGCTGTTTGCCATCGTCAAGAGCGGCAATGTCAGCAAGGTGACGTATGCCTTTCAATCCGGCGCCGACGCCCTCGACAAGGCCGCCGTCGCCGCTATCAGCGCCTCCAACCCGTTTCCGCCGCTGCCCGCCGAGTTTAAGGGAGACCGCGTCGTCCTCCAGCTCAATTTCGCCTACAACGTTCCCAAGCAGTAGTGGCATAAGGCTCCGCCTTGTGCATCCGAGCGCAGCTCGGACGTGCCCCCCCCATGCCAAAATGAATTGACCATGACCAATCGTTTCCTTTATGCGCTCGGCGCCTACGCCGTGCTGGCGCTGCTGGCGGCCTTCACGCTGGAAGGAAACCTGCGCCTCGCGGTCTGGATTCTGCTCGCTGGCCTGACTTTGAAGACCGTCATCGCCTATAAAGCCGGCTGGTAAACGCCCTTTCTCCACCTCTCCGAACCACTCTGAAACGTTCCACCGTTCCGATCTGAAACACGTTTCATTCCGGAACGTTTTCCGCCATGCCTCTTAGCTGAAAATAGGGCCTTTAACTCCCAGAACTGCGTGGCAGTAAAGCTGCAACCCTAGCCACGCCGGGCAAGCCGGCAGTTCCAAAAAAAACCAGAAAGAGGACAAAAAACATGCACGCCACCAGTGTGTCCGCACGCCACCGGTCGAAACTAAACCCTGAGCATCGCGATCAGATCGTGCTCGATCATCTTTCGCTGGTAAAGGCGATCGCCATTCGTGTTCACGAAAACCTGCCGGTTCACGTCGATCTGGACGATCTCATCCACGCTGGTGTCATGGGCCTGTTCGATGCCGTGACCAAATACGACGGCGCCAAAAACGTGGTCTTTCACAGCTATGCCAAGCACCGCATCAAAGGCGCCATCCTGGACAGCCTGCGGCAGTTGGACTGGGCTTCGCGCGATTTGCGCCGCCGCCAGAAACAGGTGGAAACCACCACGCGCGACCTGGCCTCGAAGCTCGGACGCACCCCCTGCGACACCGAAGTGGCCAATCAGTTGGGTGTCGGCCTGGAGCGCTGGCACCGCATGCAGATGGAAATGCGCATGGTGGGCCTCGTATCGGCCACCCCAAACCCCGATCAGGACCGCGAACGCACCCAGGAATTCGCTGCCACCGTGGATTACCAGCCCGACCGCATATGCGAACGCCGCCAACTGCAGCACACGCTGGCGCGCGCCATCGGCACCCTGCCCGAGCGCTATCAGAAAGTAGTCTTCCTTTACTACACCAACGACATGACGATGAAGGAAATCGGCGACGTCCTGGGCGTCAACGAAAGCCGCGTTTCGCAGATCCACAAAACCGCCCTGCAGAAAATGGCCGGAGTCTTGCAATCGGAAGGTATCCATTCCGTGGCGGCTTTGTGACCCTGCTTTGGTGGGGCAGGCTTCAGCCCGCCAATCCGAGCGAAGCTCGGACTCTTCGTCCTCCTAATCCGGCAGCGCGAACAGGTATGACGTCAGATTATCCAGGTCCTTAGGCGCCAGTTTGTAGGGCGGCATGATCGATCCCGGCGCCATCTTCTGCGGATTGGCAAAGTGGTCTTCCACCCAACTGCGGCTCTGGCGCCTGGCCAGCCCGTTCAGCGGCGGACCCACCTTCATCCCCATGCCGTTCACCATGTGGCAGGCGCCGCAGTGGTTCGCCTGGTAAACCAGCGCGCCCTGTACGGCAAAATCCGGCGCATTGTCCAGCGCCGTGGCGTTGTTTTCGTTGAGCTTCAGCAGAAACGCAGCCAGCGAATTCAACTGCGCATCCGTCAACTGGATGGGCGGCATCGACGTTCCGGGGCGCATGGCGCTCGGCCGTTTGAAATGCTGGATCATCCACGCCGCGTCCTTGTGGATCGAGGCCTTGGTCAGGTCCGGACCCACCGCCGCACCCTGGTCGCCGCTTGCATGGCAGCTCACGCAGTTCTCCTCGCGGAAGTAAGCGATGCCCACCATTTCCTCGCTCGACAACTGCATCCAATCGGTGGGCCCGGAGTAATCCACGGCCGCCGCCGGCGCTTCCTTCGGCGTGGATCTTACCGCCGCGGCGGTCAGCCCGCCCCAGCCGATCGCGGCCAGCAGCACGAACGCCACCGCCACCGTCCGCCGAGTGACCTTCACCATCTGGCCGCGGTCGATGAACGGCACCAGAATCAGCGCCAGCACCGCCAGACCTGGCAGCACCACGGAGCCCACCACCTCCAGCGGTCCGCTGAACAGCTTCAACGTCTGGAACAGGAACAGGAAATACCATTCCGGCCGCGGCGTGTACGAGGTGTCGGTCGGGTCCGCCAACTGTTCCAGCGGCACCCGCACCGCCACCGCCATCAGAAACAGAATGGCAAAGGCGATGAAGATCGCTACCGTATCCTGGAAGACCTGCTGCGGGTAGAACTTCTTCCTGGGCTGCAACTCGTCGCCCGGCAGCGGCGCCACTCCGTGCTTGCGCACCAGGAAGACGTGCAGCACCACCAGGAAGATCGTGGCCGGCGGCAATAGCAGCACGTGCAATCCGTAGAATCGCGCGAACGTCACCACGCCGATGGCGCCTTCGCCACCCAGCAACCGCGTCAGGTACGGCCCCACCACCGGCGCCTGCCCCGCGATCTGCGTGGTCACCACCGTCCCCCAATACGCCCGGTTGTCCCACGGCAGCAGGTAACCGGTAAGCCCGTAAGCCAGCGTCACCACCAGCAGCACCACCCCCACCATCCAGGTGGCTTCGCGCGGCTTTTTGTACGCCCCGTACAGGAACACCTGCACCATGTGCAGCACTACCACCACGATGATCAGGCTGGCCCCCCAGTGGTGCAGCCCGCGCATCAACCGGCCGCCGGTCAACTCCGTCAGGATGTAGCGCAGGCTGTTATAGGCATCGCCCGGCGTGGGTGCGTAGTTGAAGGCCAGGAGCGCGCCGGTGAAGGCCTGCACCATGAACAGGAACATGGCGACGCTGCCAAACACCTGGTGCCACCCGCTGGAAGCCGGAATCTCTTCGTAGAGGAATTGCCGCACCGCACTCTGTATTCCCGTGCGATGCTCCACCCACTCGTGGAACGCACCGATCCGGCGCCTCACGACTTCTTCCCCCGATCCGGCGCTTCCTGTAGTTTGCCGAGCAGCAGTTTGCTGCCGTTCAGCCTGGTCTGGTAACGGTCCAGTGGCCGCGGCGCGGGGCCGGCCACCACCCTGCCATCGCTCGCGAACAGCGACGTGTGACAGGGGCATAGAAACTGGCCCTTGCCCTCCTCCCAGTGATAGGCGCACCCCAGATGTGTGCACTGCGGCCCGAACGCCGTCACCTGGTTATCGGCGGTCTTGACCACCCAGGCGGTGCTCTTTTCGCTGATCACCTTCCACCCGTCGACGCGGGTCCGCCGGAACGTCAGCTCCACCGGTGAGTTCGGCGCCAGGCGCCCGATATCGCCCACCTCGATCCACTCCTCGACCTTCTTCGCTTTGGGCGGGAAAAGCAGATAGACGAGGGCAGGCAGGCCGAGCGCGGCCGAGATGGTTCCCCAGAGCCCGTAAATCGCGACTACATGGAAATTGCGGCGGCTGCTGGCTTCGCCATTGCCTTCTGCTGGTGGGACTATGGGCACGTCACCCATCGTAAAACAGGGTTCCCCGCGGATTTATCGCCCAATTGTAACGAGTTTGCAAAAATCGACGAGGTTTCGCCTTACCCGGGCCCGATCGCAGCCGGCTAGTTCTTCAATTCCGGGCTGTTGATGGTGGCGGGTTCCTGACCGTAATTCTGGCGGATGACCATGGTCTGGTCCGAATAAAACGTCCGGCTTCCGCTATTGCCGAACGCTTCCGGAGCGACATTAATCACGTAGCCGGACGCATTGCCGGTCAGCGTGAACTTGTGCCCGCTGGTCGTGCCGGAAGCCAGTTTGCCATCGACCAGATCGGCTCCCGCCGGACCCGGCGCGCCGCTCGCAGGCGGCCCCAGCTCGGTCAGCGAGGTGGCGTACCGGCCAAACTGCGAATAATATTGCACCTGGGCCGTGTGGATGGTCTGGATGGTCTTGATGGCCGCCGTCTCTTGCGCAAACATGCGCGCGCGGCTCAATCGGGGCAACGCCATCGTGACGATGATCAGAATAATGGCAATCACGATCAGCAATTCGATCAGGGAAAAGCCGCGGCGGCGCCGCTCGAGGTTCATCATAGACGGAATCTTCCTTACTTATGGTACGACGTAGCGGACCCGCCCTGCGTGGAGGCTAGTTGCTCCGGCATCTCAGACCTTCGGCAACGGGTAGAGCGAAATCCCGGCCATCGGGAAATCTTTGGTGTTGTCGGTGAGTAGGGTGAGTTCGTCGTGGATGGCCACGGCCGCAATGATGACGTCGCCGAGATTGAGCGTGGTCCCCTTGCGGGCGTAGTCGCGTTTGAACTCGCCCGCCAGGCGAGCGGCGGCCGTCGAGATCGGCAGGTGCTGGAGGCTGGCCAAGAACCCCTCCGTCGCAGCTTCTTCCTTGGGCCGCATACCGGCGTAGACCTCGGTAATGTTGATGGGGCAACAGGCCAAAACATGGCCGGATTTCACCAGATCCAAGAGCAAGAGGCGGCGGCCCCGTTTTCCGTTCAGCGCGTCGATGATAACGCAGGTATCCAGTAGGAACGTGGCCATGTCAACGGCGGGTCACTTTTTCGAAGCGCTGGTCGTATTCCTGGCGCAGCTTTTTGACCCACTTGGCTGCTCCCTCCCTGAGCTCGGGATGGTCCTTGTCTTTCCAGGCGCCCGCAATGGATTCCAATGCTTTAATTTGGCGCAGCCGCATCAGTTCCTTTTCCGCCGCCTGGGCGAGAAAAGCACTGCGCCCCCGCTTGCCGACGATGGTATCGATCTCGACAACCAGTTGTTGAGGGATGACGATATGGGTACGTTTGACGTTCATACGGACCTCCGTAGGCCCACTAGTAGTTTAACAGGCTATGGGATTCCGTCGGGAGACCACCCCATCCACCGCCAGCAAGCTCCGCCAGAAATCCCCCAGCAGATCCAACCGCAGCGCGTTCGCCCCGTCGGAAAGCGCTTTCTCCGGGCAATCGTGCACCTCCACGAACACCCCGTCGATGCCCACCGCCACCGCCGCCCGCGCCAGCGGCGCGATGAACTCCGGCTGCCCGCTGCTCAACTATGCGCTCGTCGGGACCCAATCTGTCACAATGCCACCGGCATGGGAGAATGGGATTCAGCTCGATTCATGCCCAAGCGATACACAAGCCGGGAACTGGTCAAACTGGCCGAAGAATTCGGATGGAGGTTGGCCGGCGTGAGGGGAGACCATCACAACTTCAAGCACCCGGCGAGCCGGTTTATAGTTACCATCGTGCATCCCCAAAAGGATGTACCGGTGGGGCGAGCGGTGGATACGGTGAAGAAAATCAGACTGGAGCTTAAGTGATGCGATTCCTGATCATGCTGGAACAAACCGAGACGGGATTTGCGGTGCAGGCGCCCGATTTGGCGATCGCCACCTATGGGGAGAACATCGAAGCCGCCAAGCGCGCCGCCAGTGAAGCGATTCGGATCAACCTCGAAGCCTATCGCGAAGCCGGACAACAGGCGCCTGAAGGGCAAAGCGTTTCAAAGCATCTTGAGAATCCCGAATTTCGGGATTTGTTATTCGCGTACGTCGAGGTTGCAGAGCCCCAGGGAAGAATCGCCGCCTAGCGGACCCTTGCCGATCAGCGGTGCCTTCATCGTTTCGA
>JBEKDV010000025.1:0-45410 GCA_050014175.1 Candidatus Solibacter sp.
ATCGGCCTACTTCCGCTACCTGGGTATCCCTAGTCTCCCCCAACCGCGCCATCACGCCAAGTTCCTCGCCAGCATGGCCCCGCTCCGCGGGTTCTTCGCTTTCAAGGGGGCATTCTTCCCCGCCCTCAGACAGGCGGGACCAGATGTCCGCGCCTACTTCACTGCCGTCAAACCCAAGCCCGGCCCTTTCGGCAGAATCAGCTTGCCCTTCTCCACCCGCACCCCGTGGAAGGCATCGTTGGAGATCAGCAGATTGCCGTCCAGATCGGAGTAATCCACCAGCGGCGAAAGATGCGCCGCCGCCGTCACCGATACCGAGCTGGAGATCATGCACCCCAGCATGGTCTTCATGCCCAGCGCTTTGGCAATCTGCAGCATGCGGTAGGCTTCCAGCATGCCGCCGCTTTTATCCAGCTTCACGTTCACCCCATCGAAGCATTCCCGCAGCTTCGGAATGTCACTGGCGTGCTGGCAGGCTTCGTCGGCGATGATCGGCATGTGCACCCTCCCGCGCACCCAGCGCGTCTCCTCCAGCATCTCGGCCGGCATCGGCTGCTCGATAAACTCCACGCCCATCTTTTCCAGCCAGTTGATTTTGCGCACCGCCTCTTCCTTGTCCTTCCAGCCTTCGTTGGCGTCCACCCGCAACGGCTTCTTGGTCACACTACGCACGGCTTCGATGGTCGGCTCGTCCGTGGCCAGTCCCACCTTCACCTTGAGCACCGGGTAATCGGCCGCTTCCAGAGTTTTCTGCTTGGTGATCTCCGGCGTGTCGATGCCGATGGAAAACGTGGTCAGCGGCGTGTCCTTGGGGTCGAGTCCGAAATAGGAATAGAGCGGAATCCCCAGCTTCTGGCCCACCCAATCCATGAGCGCGATATCGAGAGCCGCCTTGCCCGCCCACTCGCCCGGCACGCGCCGGAAAACTTCTCCCATGATCTTGGCGAATTGCATGGGGTCGGCGCTCTCCAGCAGCTCGCGCACGCTCTCCACCGCCTTTTGCGCGCTCGCCGCGTCCTCGTGGTAACGCACGATCGGCGCGCCTTCCCCGTGTCCCGTGATGCCGCCGCGCGAGTAAGTGGTGTGCAGCGTGTCGCGGTACGCACTGGAAGACATGGTAGTCGTCCAGGTGTGCTGCAGGTTGAGCCGCACGATCTTGCTGGCGAGTGTGGCGTTGTCAGCGGGCGCGGCCAATGCGACGGCCCCCGCGGCGGGCGCCACCGATGCGGTTTGCAGAAACTTGCGGCGGTTCATTTCAGTCTCCTGGCCGCCACCAGCAGTTTGGTCCAATAGGCGTCGTTCAAATCGTCGATGCGCACCATCGGGGTCAGGTGGGTGGTGGCGTCAATAAATTTTCCGTCTCCCATGTAAATGCCGGTATGCGTGATCTTCTTCTCGGAGGCGCCGAAATACAGCAGGTCGCCGGGTAGCAGATCTTTGCGATCCACGCTCACCACGCCGCTCCATTCGGCCTGCGGCTGCGCGTCGCGCGGCATCGTGACCCCGCGGCGCCGCCCCAGCATCTGCGAAAACCCGGAACAATCGTAGCCGTAACTCGAGGTGCCACCCCAGGTGTAAGGCAGACCGAGGAAGCGCTTGGAGAATTCCAGCGTTTCAGCAATGGAGAGCGGCTTGGGCTCCAGCGAGACGTCGCCCGCCTGCACCCATCCGGCATGGTCGTCGGGCAGGCGCACTTGCAACCAGCGCGCATCGTCCTTGGGCTCGGCGACTACTTCGAGCCTGCTCTCAAACGGCACCGTGATCAGCGGCGCGTGCCGGGTGACGCTGCTCTCGCGGTAGATGTGCGCAAACAGGCTCTGCACCTCGGCGACACGACCGCCCGTGGCATACGGTTTGCCCGGCAGCAATGCGGAGAGCGGCGTCCAGCCCAGGTAATCGTCGGCCGTGCGGATGTGCGCCCATCCGTCTTTTTCTTCCACGATGCCGACATTGGCGCCGTAGATCGCCTGCGACACCACGTCGGCATCGGTCGTGGGGCGCGAATACATGTTAGCCACGGGTTGGAGCACCACGGCGGTGGGCACCGCCGCGGCAAAGAGCGCAAGCACTGCGAGTCCTGGCATATGATCACTCTACCAGCCTGACGCACCGTATTTGAATCATCGGCGCCGATGTTGTACACTGGTTCTTTACTCCAGCGGTTCCGACACACTTCGTGTGTTCCGGCTCCCAAACTGAGGTTTGCATGCACGCGATCATCGAAACAGGCGGAAAGCAGTATCGGGTAGCACCCAGTGATGTGATCCGCGTCGAAAAACTGGCCGGCGACATCGGCTCCGCAGTACAGCTTGCCGTCAAGGCGTCTTTCAAAGAAGGCGGCGAACTGGTTTCCGGCGGCAAAGTGACCGGCACGATCGTCGGCGCCGACCGGGCAGCCAAAATCCTGGTCTTCAAATTCAAGCGCAAGAAACAATACAAGAAAACCATCGGGCACCGCCAATCCTACACCGAAGTGAAGATTGGCGACGTGGTGGTCTAGGTAACGTATGGCACACAAAAAAGGTCTAGGCAGTTCCAAAAACGGGCGCGATTCCAATGCGCAGCGGCTGGGCGTGAAGGTGTTCGGCGGCCAGTTGGTCCCCGGCGGCAGCATCATCGTTCGCCAGCGCGGCACCAAAATTAAGCCGGGCGCCAACGTCGGTTGGGGCAAGGACGACACCCTGTTCGCCAAGGTCACCGGCGTGGTGGAGTTCAAGGATCGCGGACGGATGGGCAAGTTCGTCAACATCCAGGCCAGCGCATAACCTTCCTTTGAGCTGAACGGGCCGCCGGCAGGAGCGCACGCCGGCGGCTTTTCTATGTTTATTGACGAAGTCAGAATACTCGTGAAGGCCGGCGACGGCGGCAACGGCTGCCTAGCCTTCCGCCGGGAAAAGTACGTCCCGCGCGGCGGCCCCTCCGGCGGCGATGGCGGCCGCGGCGGCGACGTCGTCATGGTGGCCAGCGAGCACGCCAACACCCTCCTCCAGTTCCGCTTCAACCCGGAACACAAGGCGGAGCGCGGGCGCCATGGCGAAGGCAGCCAGCGTACCGGCGCCGAAGGCGCATCGCTCGAAATCAAGGTGCCCGTCGGCACCGTCGTCTACGACGAAGCCACCGGCGAGCGCCTCTACGATTTCACCCATCCGGGCGAGAAATTCCGCGTCGCCAAGGGAGGCAAAGGCGGCCGCGGCAACCAGCACTTCGCCACTCCCACCCATCAGGCGCCCACCGAGCACGAACCCGGCAAGCCGGGCGAAGAGAAACGCCTGCGCCTGGAATTGAAACTGCTTGCCGACGTCGGGCTGGTGGGCTTTCCCAATGCCGGCAAAAGCACGCTGATCTCGCGCATTTCGGCGGCCCGCCCCAAGATCGCCGATTACCCCTTCACCACCCTCGAACCGCACCTGGGCGTGGTGCAAATGCCGCAGTTCCGCAGCTACGTGGTGGCCGACATTCCCGGCATCATCGAAGGCGCGCACGAAGGCCACGGCCTGGGCATCCAATTCCTGCGCCACATCGAGCGCACGCGCTTGCTGGCGCACCTGGTGGACGTCTCGGAATCGAGCGGCCGCGACCCCGTGGAAGATTTCGAAATCATCCTGCGCGAACTGGCGAGTTACAGCGAGACGCTGGCCGCCAAACCGATGATCGTCGTGGCCACCAAGATGGACGTGGCCCAGGACCGCGCGCGCGTGGATGCGCTCCGCCAACTGGCCAAAGATCGCGGCCTGGCATTCTTCGAAATCTCCAGCGCCACCGGCCTGGGCATCGAAGATCTGAAGTTCGCCATGGGCGAGCGCGTGCTGGCCCCCCTCGTCGCCGCCGAGTGATACTGTAGGCGAAAGGCCTATGGACGCCTACCCGCTACTGGCGCGCATCGCTCAACTCCTGGACCGCCACGGCCTGGAAGCGGTACTGATCGGCAACGCCGCCGCCGCGTTGCAGGGCGCGCCGGTGACCACGGTCGATTTCGACTTCCTGTTTCGGCGAACCCCCGCGAACGTCCGCAAACTGAGCGCCATCGCCAGGGAACTCCGGGCCGTGCTCATGAAACCTCACTACCCCGTGAGCAGCCTGCTCCGCATCTCGCGCGACGACGACGGCCTGCAGCTCGACTTCATGGGCGAAATCGACGGCATTCGCTCCTTCGAAGGTCTGCGCAAGCGGGCTTCCGAAGTGCCCTTGGGCGATGCGCGGATTCTGGTGGCTGGCCTTGCTGATATCATCAAGAGCAAGAAGGCAGCCGGCCGTCCACGCGACCTAGCCGTGCTCCCAGTCTTGGAGAAAGTGCTTGAAGAAGCCACGCATCGGCAGAAAGGCCCGGCTGGAAGCGCTCAAGAAGGAGAGTGATCTCGCCGAGCGCGACCTGATCCGCCGCCTGCTTGCCCTGCCCCCCGAAAAACGCACGCATTTCCTGCGCAAGCGCGTAGGCGTCCGGATGTCGTGTTTGTGAAGTGGAAACATGGACTGACAGGCGTGCCATGGTGCGCCCAGTGGTGGCGCATCGCCCGCTACTTCCGGGGGGAAACCGGGGACAGACGGAACGTTACCCTGGGGAAACCGGGGACAGACGGAACGTTACCCTTGTTTCAAGCCACCACGGAAGACCACCCTTAGTCCCGCCATCCTGACGCCGAGCGGCAATTCCAATCTGCCGCCGACAGCGCCGTGACGCGCAAGTCAGGCACCACCAACTTCACGGCCCGAACGATGGGTGCGACACAGAAGTGGAAACGCTGGGAACCGGGGGACAGACGGGACGTTCCCCCCATTTCACCCACCACGAAAGACCACCCCCACTCCCCCCACCCTGCCGCCGAGCCGCAATCCCATCCCGGCAACGACAGCCCCGTAACGCGCAAGCCAATCGGCAACCGCCCCACCTCCGGCAGCCCCACCACGCCCGCGTGTGTTACCATTCAGGTGGACCTGCCCGCGGTCCCAGAGGCACGTCCTTTCCGAAGCGAATCACCTTTATTTCGATGAATTTACGCTCTTTATTCAGTCTGTTTTCTTCAGACCTCGCGATTGACCTGGGAACGGCCAATACGCTGGTCTTTGCCAAAGGCAAGGGAATCGTCGTCAACGAACCCTCCATCGTCGCCATCAACAAGAACAACGGCGAGGTGGAGGCGGTGGGCAAAGAGGCGAAAGAGATGCTCGGGCGCACCCCGGGTAACATCGTCGCCATCAAACCCATGAAGGACGGCGTCATCGCCGATTTCAAAGTCACCGAGCGCATGCTGAACTACTTCATTCAGAAGGCGCACGGACGCAAAATGCTGGTGCATCCGCGCATCGTCATCGGCGTGCCCAGCGAAATCACCCAGGTGGAAAAGCGCGCCGTCATGGATTCCGCCTACCGTGCCAAGGCGAGCGAGGTGCACCTGGTGGAACAGGCGATGGTGGCCGCCATCGGCGCCGGCCTGCCCATCACCGAGCCATCCGGCAACATGATAGTGGATATCGGGGGCGGCACCACCGACGTGGCCGTCATCTCGCTTTCCGGCATCGTCTACTCGCGCAGCGTGAGGGTAGCGGGCAACGAAATGGACGACGCCGTCATGCAGTTCATGAAGCGCAAGTACAACCTGCTGATCGGCGAGCGCACCGCCGAAGCCATCAAGATGGAAGTCGGCTCGGCCTATCCCCTGGATAAGCCGCTCACCATGGAAATCAAGGGGCGCAATCTGATTGAAGGCGTGCCGCGCACGATTTCCGTCAACGACACGGAAGTTCGCGAAGCCCTTGCCGAGTGCGTGGCCACCATCATCAACGCCATCCGCGTCGCCCTGGAGCGCACCCCGCCCGAGTTGAGCGCCGATATCAGCGACCGCGGCATCGTGCTCACCGGCGGCGGCGCGCTGCTCAAGAATCTGGATAAACGCATTCGGGAAGAAACCGGATTGCCGGTGTCGATCGCCGACGATCCGCTGGCCTCGGTGGTGCTCGGCACCGGCCGCATGCTCAGCGATTTCCGTCTGCTGCGTAAGATTTCGATAGACTAAAGTCAAAGAAGGCGCCCGTGGAGTCGCTGCTCAACCGGTACCGCAATATCACTGTCCTGCTCCTGGTCATCATGGCGCAGTTGGTGCTGCTTGCGGTTTCCGCGAAAAACGATCAGGACGTGCGCTTTATCCGCATCTGGACGGTGACCGCCGTGACCCCGGTGGCGCGCATCATCGAAGGACTGCGCGGCGGCGGCAGCGGCTTCTTTCACAACTACATCCTGCTGCACGATACCAACGCGGAAAACCGGCGGCTGCGCGCCGAACTGGACCGCATGAAGATGGAGAACGTCTTCCTCAAGAACGAGCTCAACACCAGCGAGCGCGCCAAGGCGCTCCAGGTGTTCCAGCAGCACACTCCGTCCAGAACCGTCGCCGCCACCATCATCGCCACCGGCGCCGGGTCGAATTCGAAAGTGGTGTTCGTCGACCGCGGCACCGTGTCCGGCGTGCAGCGCGGCATGGCCGTGGTCACGCCCGATGGCATCGTGGGCAAGGTGACCGCGGCTTATCCCACGGCGAGCCAGGTTCTGCTGATCACCGACCCCGATTTCGCCGCCGGCGTGGTCACCGAAAAGGGACAGGTGCACGGCACCCTCAAAGGGCAAGGTACGCCGGAATGCAAGGTCGATTACGTCGCCTTTGAGGAGAAGGTGGAGCCCGGCGAATGGGTGTACACGTCGGGCGACGACCGCATTTTCCCGCGCGGCTTCCGCGTCGGCATCGTCAAGGTGGTGCGGCCGGGGCAGCCCTTCAAGGAAATTCTCGTCGAGCCCAGCGGCATGGAACGCGGCCTGGAAGACGTGCTGATTCTCATCGAGGGCGTCCATCAACGCATTCCGGACGCCCCCTCGGGGATGCAGCCCATCTACATCGCGTCGCCCCCGCCGGGCAGCGAGAGCAAACCTGCCGACGCGGCGGCGCCGTCGTCCCCGGGAACCGAGGCCGACCGCCTGCGCACGCAGTATCAGACGCTCGGCGAGGAACAGAAGCACACCTACGGCGACAATCCGCCCGGCGCCAAGCCGGTCGACTTTACCAGGCTGGGGAGTCCTGCCGCCGCTGGTCAAAGCCCGGCCGGAAAGAACCCACCCTCGCCGGCCGTCGCGCCGCCCAATCCCGGCACAACCAACAATCCGCCATCGCCGGCAGTCGCGCCGCCGGTTGCGCCTACCGCCGCGCCCCCAAGAACCGGAACCGGCGGCATGGCCGGGAACCCTCCGGGTCCGCCGTCGCCCGCCAAGAGTGCAACTCCGCCCGCGGGCGCGCCGGCCAGGAATCCTCCCGATGCCGCGCGCCGCTGGAATCAGTCCGCCGGCCCATCGGCGGGAGGGCAGCTTCGCTGATGACCTACTCCGGCGAGCGCATCCTGCTCAGCAGCCAGCGTGAAGGTCAGGTTTCCCGGTTCCGCACCTGGGTTTTCCTGGTGGTGCCCCTGCTGGCCATCCTGTTCCAGGTCTACGTCCCCATGTTTTTCCCGTTCCTCAGTTTTCTGGAGATGCCGCTCCTGGTGGTGGTCTATTTCGCCATTATGCGGCGCAATCAGATCAGCGGCCTGACGGTGGGCGCGCTGGTCGGCCTGGCGCAGGATTCGCTTTCCAAAAATCCCCTGGGTATGTTCGGCATCGTAAACACCCTGGTGGGATACTTCGCCGCCAGCGTCGGCGTGCGCCTGGACGTGGAGCACAGCCTGATCCGCCTGCTCCTGGGGTTCTTCTTTTACCTCTTTCACCAGTTCCTGTACTGGGTGATGGCGCGCGCCCTGCTCGGCCAGCAGATGGCGTTCGACCTGCCGCGCACCGCCGTGCTGGCCGCGCTCAATGCCGTGGTGGGCGTGGCGCTGTTTCACCTGCTGGACAAGTTGAAGGAGAGAACATGATCGCGCCTCGCCGCCTGGGTTCCACCGGACCCAGCGTCTTCCCGCTGGCGCTCGGCTGCATGGGGATGTCCGGCATGTACGGGCCGTCCGACGAAAAGGCCGCGATCGCCACCATTCACGCTGCCCTGGAAAGCCGCATCACCCTCTTCGACACCGGCGATTTCTATGGCATGGGGCACAACGAAATGCTCCTCGGCCGGGCGCTCGCGAGCCGCCGCGGACAGGCGCTGATTTCGGTCAAGTTCGGCGCCCTGCGCGGTCCCGATGGAAGCTGGTCGGGCTACGACGCGCGTCCCGCCGCCGTCAGGAATTTCCTGGCCTACAGCCTGCAACGGCTGGGCGTCGATCACATCGATATCTACCGCCCGGCGCGGCACGATCCCGCCGTCCCCATCGAAGACACCATCGGCGCCATGGCCGACTTGGTGAAAGCCGGCTACGTCCGCGCCATCGGCCTCTCCGAAGTGGGCGTGGAGACCATCCGCCGCGCCCATGCCGTCCACCCCATCGCCGACTTGCAGATTGAGTATTCGCTGATCAGCCGCTCTCCCGAGGCGCGCATCTTCCCCGTGCTCGCCGAGCTGGGCATCGGCGTGACCGCCTATGGCGTGCTCTCGCGCGGCCTGCTGAGCGGTTCCTTACCATCCGGACCAGGCGACGTGCGTCGGCATTTTCCGCGCTTCACCCCCGATAATCTGGCCCGCAACCGGCGCCTGGTGGACACCCTGCGCGCCCTGGCCGCGGAAAAGGGCGTCACCTCTTCGCAACTGGCCATCGCCTGGGTGCTGGCCAAAGGCGAGAGCATCGTTCCTGTGGTGGGCGCGCGCACGCCCGCGCAACTGGCGGAGTCGCTGGGGGCGCTTTCCATCTCCTTGTCCTCCGCCGAGCTGGCGCGCCTGGAAGAAGCCATCCCCGCGTCCGCCGTGGCCGGCGAGCGCTACGCCCCGCCCCAGATGCAAATGCTGGATAGCGAACGGTAAGGGCGGACCTGGTGAGATTCGAACCGTCGACCTCTTCCATGCCACGGAAGCACGTTCATTCGCGCGGAGCGTAGCGTCAGCGGACAGAAGGCGGCTTCAGGGAGTCGATGTAAACACGGTCAAAGTCAGGCACCGGTATGATATCCTCCATCGCCGAGGCAGTCCGTACCGGGGTCAAGGCCATAGATCACCAGTGTTCGACCCGGCGACCCTTTCCAGTACTCGTCTACGCGGAACGAAATCGCGTAGCGATTTCGTCCTCTCATTTCCGCCCGGGAGGGCAACGTCTTCCTCGCCGTTACCACGCCCCGAAACACCACCGCATCGTCAGCCATCATCGTCTTGGCCGTCGGGTTCACCGCCGTCACGCAGGTGCAGGGGAGTGCAGTAATGCTCGACGAAACCAACGAGATCGTCAGCAGCGCTCGCAGCATGACCAAATTGTAATTGAGTGCAACGCGATAAGGTGTCTCCCCCTTCCGCCACCCCAAGCGGGCGTGAAGTGGCGTCAGCGCAAACCGGCCATTGCCTGCGGTGCATGCGCAGCCTTACCTGCTACGCCGCATCCTCGAACCTGACGACGATCCGTTTGCCGAGCACTGCCAGAGCAGCCTGAATCTTCTCGGGCTTGGTGTTGTGCTTTGGGTCCAGCATTCGGCGGACAACGGTTTCGCTGACGCCCAGCCGTTTGGCCAACTCCGTATTCCGCATGCCGCCCTCGCGCATGGCAAGATAAAGGGCAAGCTTGGGTGCCAGGTAGAGGGGAACGCTCACTGCATATTGGCCGCGTTTCAACTTGGAAGGCGCCGGAATCAAATCCCTACGTGCGATCCGCCCGGCGAGAGCTTCAGCCAAACAATCGGCCGCCTGCTCGTGCGTGTCGTCGAGATCGACTCCTCCAGTGAGCGCTTCGGGCAAATCGGGAAATCGGACGTGGAAGCCTTTGCCATTCTTCTCGATTAGAAAACTGGCGGGATAGGTTGCCGTAAACATCACAGGTCCTCCTTGCGAATTCCGAGTTGCTTCACCATATCCGACAGCAAACCGGGCCAAGTTCCTTCTTGAGATCTTTCACGATCGTGAAACGATCGCCAATGTAGAGGGTGCCATGGCTGCCCGAGCCGCGCTCCGGTACCCAGCGGAACGTCACCTTCTTCCGCCTGGCGACGACTTTCCTCTTACGAAGAAACTCGCTCCCTTTCACACCTGTATTATCGAACACTTCTGTTCGATTCGCAAGGCAAGGGTTCCCACTCCCGCCCGCCGCCATCGGTCCTCAGACTCAGTGACGCCAACATTTTTTTCTTTCGCCGTTTCCCCTCAATCACTTCCCGCCCTTCCCGCCGAAAACGCCCGTCCCCGCCTGCTACCGTCGTGGCTGGAGGCCCCATGGCAACCCAGAAACAAATTCAGGCCAATCGCGCTAACGCACAACTCTCCACCGGTCCTCGCACCGAACAAGGCAAAGCCATCTCCCGCATGAACGCCCTCAAATCCGGCATCGACGCCAGAAACGAAGCCGCCGGCGGCGAAAACCCGTCCGATCTCGCCGCTCTCACCGCCGAGTACGACCGCGAGTTCCAACCCCTCGGCGTCGTCGAACGCCTCCTCGTCGATATCCTCGTCAGAGACGATTGGTTCCTTCGCCGCTATCGCTTCCTCGCCGCCGACCTCATCAACCACGCCGCCAGCGTCGCCTACGAAACCAAAAGGGGCGCCGATTTCGGCGCCGGCTTCGCAACCAATACCGAAGCCTTCCAGCGCCTCCATCGACACATCATTGAAACCGAGCGCTCCTTCTTCACCCACCTCGCCGAACTCGAACGCCGTCAGACTGTCCGCCGCCAGCACCAGGCCGACAACGATCCCCCCGCAACAGATTCTCCCCAAACGGAAAATCGGGAAATTGGCTTCGTTCCGCAATCTGCCCCTGACCCCGCCGCCCCCGCCTCCCCTACAGCGGTAACCCCCGCTCCCCAAATGCCGAACCCGGGATTTGGCTTCGTTCCGCATATCACCTCCCGTCCCAACGAACCATCGCCCCCCTCTCCTCTTCATCTGCTCCCGCCCCACCCAACGGCTAACGCATGGAATCGCCAGGTGCGCGGACCCGGGCCTGCCCCACGAGTTGCTGGATAGCCCAAAAGGGCTAGCGGGGTGCGCCCCCGCGGCGTCATCACAAGAAATGGAACTTTCGGATATGATGAAAGCTAGCCCCTCACTTAGTGCCTAGACCATGTGGATTGTCCGATTAGCCTTACGCCGGCCCTATACCTTCGTCGTAGTTTCGCTCCTCATCGCCATTCTCGGCGTCACCGCCATCATTACCATGCCGGTGGATATCTTCCCCTATATCGATATCCCCGTGGTCAGCGTGGTCTGGTCCTATACCGGCATGCTGCCCGAAGAGATGGAAAAGCGCATTCTCACCGTCTTCGAGCGGGCCATGACCACCACCGTAAACGATATCGAGCACATCGAATCGCAGGCCTACAGCGGTGTCTCCGTCACCCGCGTCTACTTCCAGCCCAACGCCAAGGTCGAACTCGCGCTGGCGCAGATTACCGCCATCTCCCAAACCCTGCTCCGTCCCTTTCCGGTGGGGACCACGCCGCCGAGCATCATCAAGTACGACGCATCCAGCGTGCCGATCCTCCAGCTCGCCCTGCGCAGCGATACGTTAAGCGAGCAGGATCTGTTCGACCTGGGGCAGAATTTCATCCGCACCCAGTTGGCCACTATTGCGGGTGCGGCGGTGCCGTCGCCCTATGGCGGCAAGTACCGTCAGATCATGGTCGATCTCGACCCCGTACAAATGACCGCCAAGGGACTGTCCGCCTCCGACGTCTCTTCCGCCCTGGGCAATCAGAACCTCATCTTTGGGGCCGGAACCGCCAAGATCGGCGACAAGGACTATCAGATTAAGGTCAATTCCAGCCCGCGACTCGTGGAAGAACTGAACTTCATGCCATTGCGCGTGGTCAATGGCGCCACGGTCTACCTCAAAGACGTGGCGCAGATCCGCGACGGCTATTCGGTGCAGACCAGCATCGTACGCGCCAACGGTACGCGTGGCGCGCTGCTGACGGTGATGCGAAACGGCAAGGCGTCCACCCTGGCGGTAGTCAATAACGTCAAAGCCTTGCTGCCCAAAATCATGGCCGGTTTGCCGACCACCCTCGAGGTAAGACAACTCTTCGACCAGTCGCTGTTCGTGCGGGCGGCCATCAACGGCGTGGTGCGCGAGGGAGCGATCGCGGCGATGCTCACCGGCATGATGATCCTGCTCTTCCTGGGAAGCTGGCGCAGTACTATCATTGTCTGCATCTCGATTCCGCTCTCCATTCTGGCTTCGTTGATTTTCCTCAACCTGCTGGGCCAGACTACGAATGTGATGACGCTGGGCGGCCTGGCGCTGGCCGTCGGCATCCTGGTGGACGACGCCACCGTGGAAATCGAGAACACGCATCGCAATATGGCCATGCGTAAGCCGTTGGTGCGCGCCGTTCTCGACGGCGCTCAGCAGATTGCCGCTCCCGCTTTCGTCTCCACGCTCTCCATCTGCATCGTGTTCGTGCCCGTGCTGCTGTTGACGGGCGCCGCCAGGTACCTGTTCACACCGCTTGCCATGGCCGTGGTTTTCGCCATGCTGGCATCGTATTTTCTTTCGCGCACCCTCATCCCCACCATGGTGCACTACATGCTCCGCTCCGAGGTCAAGATCTACGCACTCGGCGAGCATGCGGAAGGTGGCACGGGTCTGATCTGGCGCGCTCATTATATCTTCAACCGGCGCTTCGAGCTGATGCGGGCGTCCTACAGTTCGCTGCTGCACTGGTGCCTGGATCATCGCCTGCCGGTGCTGGGCGGCTTCTTCCTGTTTGTCGCCGGCTCCTTGTGCCTTTCGCCGCTGGTCGGACGCGATTTCTTTCCGACGGTGGATTCCGGCGCCATGCGTCTACACGCGCGCGCGCCCGCAGGCACACGCATCGAGAAAACCGAGCAGATCTTCGCCGCCATCGAAAACGAAATCCGCCAGGTGGTGCCGCCCAAGGAAATCGAGAACATCATCGACAACATCGGCATCCCCCCCGGCGGTTTCAATCTCGCCTTTGGAGACAGCCCTACGCTCGGCGTCTCTGACGGCGACATCCTGATTTCTCTCAGAGCCGAAGAGCACGGCTCCACCGCCGAGTACACCGAACGATTGCGCCAGCGCCTCCACCAGAAGTTTCCCGACGTGGTCTTCTTCTTCGAAGCCGCCAACATCACCAACCAGATCCTGAATTTCGGACTGCCCGCCCCGATCGATGTTCAGGTGGTGGGCCGCAATGCCACCGTCAATTACGAGTTCGCCCGTCAGATCGCGGAAAAAGTGACGCGCATTCCCGGCGCGGCCGACGTCCACATTCACCAGGTGGTGGATTACCCCGCCATCGATATCAACGTGGACCGCAGCAAGGCCGGACAACTGGGCCTGACGCAACGCGACGTGGCCACCAGCCTGCTGATTTCCCTGAGTTCCAGCGGACAGATCGCGCCCACGCAATTCCTCGACTGGCGCAGCGGTGTGAGCTACGGCGTCTCCGTGCAGACCCCGCAGTACCGGCTGGATTCGCTGGACGCGGTGCTGCGCACGCCGGTGAGCGCGCCCTTCGCCGGCGTGAACACCACCACGGCGACCTCGACGGCGGGCTCCGCCAACCCCACCAACGCCGGAGTGGGCGCCGGACCAAGCCAGAACTCCGCCGCCTACGGCAATCCCGGCGCGGCCTCGGGTGGACCCCAATTGCTTTCCAATATGGTTTCCGTCGGCCGGAGCGTGGCGCCCACCATCGTCAACCACTACAACGTCCAGCCGGTGATGGATGTGTATGCCAATGTGGACCGCCGCGATCTGGGCAGCGTGGGCGCGGGCGTCGAAAAGATCGTCGCGGAGATGACGCCCAAGCTGCCCCGCGGCACCACCATCGACGTGCGCGGACAGCTTCTCACCATGCAGACCTCTTTCTACCGCCTCGGCCTCGGCATGATCTTTGCCGTGGTGCTGGTCTACCTGCTGATGGCGGTGAATTTCCAAAGCTGGCTGGACCCGTTCATCATCCTCATGGCCTTGCCGGGCGCATTGGCCGGCATCGTCTGGATGCTGTTCATTACGCAGACCACCTTCAGCGTACCCTCCCTGATGGGCTCCATCATGTGTATCGGCGTGGCCACCTCCAACAGCATCCTGATGGTAGTGTTCGCCAACGATCAACGGGAGGAAGGAATGGACGCACGCTCCGCCGCGCTTTCCGCCGGACACACCCGCATCCGTCCCGTCCTCATGACCGCCGCCGCCATGATCATGGGCATGCTGCCAATGGCGCTCGGCATGGGGGAAGGCGGCGAACAGAACGCGCCTCTGGGGCGCGCCGTGATCGGCGGCCTGCTGCTGGCTACCCTCACCACGCTGTTTGTGGTTCCATTGGTGTATAGCATGCTGCGCAAGAATCCGCCGGTCGATTACGAGCGCAGAATTGTAGAAGAGGAGCATGAATATTTGAGCGACGAGATGATGCTGCGCGAGGACCAGTTATGAACGAAGTCAACGCCACCGAAGACCGGTTGAAGTCGGAAATTGCCGACCTGAAGCGGCAACTGGAGGAGCAGAAAAAGCACGGCCACCCGGGCGCGCAGCCAAACCGGCGGCCCGCCACGCTTACCCTCGTGGCGATCGCTCTGCTGCTGGCGGTGCTGATTGTGGTGGGCTTCTTCGTGGGTTATCTTCCCCGGCAACGGCGCGAAGCGGTGCTGGCCGCGGAATCCAAAGAGACGGGCCGCACCCTCCCCGTGGTCAACGTCAGCCGGGTGACGCGGTCCGAGGGGAACAGTCTTCTGGTTCTTCCGGGCAACATTCAAGCGGTCACCGAAGCCCCCATCCTGGCGCGCGCCACCGGCTACATCCGCAAACGCTACGTCGATATTGGCGACCGGGTGAAAGCCGGACAGGTGGTGGCCGAAGTCGAAGCCCCGGAGCTGGATCAACAGATCCTCCAGGCCAATGCTGCCATCGAGCAGGCCAAGAGCAGCGTGCAGCAGGCCGAAGCGGCCATCCAACAGGGACGCGCCAATGAGAACCTGGCGCGCCTCACCGCCGGGCGCATGAGTAACCTGCTGGGCCGCGGAGTGATTTCCAAGCAGGATAACGACAATGCGCAGGCGCAGTACGCCGCGCAGCAGGCCAACACGGAGGCGCTGGTCAAGGCCGCCGCGGCCATGCGCAGCAGCGTCGCCGCCGCCGAAGCCAACCTCGCCCGGCTCGACCAGCTCAAGACCTATCAAACCGTCCGCGCGCCGTTCGACGGCGTAATCACGCTCCGCAACGTGGACACCGGCGCCCTGGTCAACGAAGGCAGCACCCTCCTGTTCCGCGTGGCCCAGACCGGAACCCTGCGCACCTACATCAACCTTCCGCAATCCGACGCGGAATCCGTGAAGGTGGGCCAGCATGCCATCATCTCTATCGCCGAGCTCCCCGGCCGCAAGTTCGACGGCGCCGTTACCCGCACCTCCAACTCTCTCGACCCCGCCACCCGCACTCTGCTGACCGAAGTCCAGGTGCGCAATGCGGACGGTTCCCTCATGCCGGGCATGTTCGCCGAGGTGGATCTCACCGTGCCCCGCAAGTACCCGCCGCTGCTCATCCCCGGAGACACCCTCGTGGTGCGCAGCGATGGACCGCAGGTGGCCGTCGTGGCCTCCGACGGCGCCGTTCACTTCACCCGCATCCAGGTGGGCCGCGACTTTGGCGATCGGCTCGAAGTGATCTCCGGCCTCCAGGAGGGCCAGCAACTCGCGGTCAACCCGAGCGACGAGGTCCGCGAGGGCGTCAAGGTCAACGCCGTGGCCGCGCCCGAAAAAGCCGCGCCGGGCAAGAAGCAGTAGGACTCGAAATGTTTCACAAGACTGCTCGCGCCTCACTGGCGCTGACCCTGGCCGCCGGTCTCGCGTCCGCGCAAACCGGCAATCCGCCCGGCGCCCCGCCCGGCATCCCCCGCACCACGCCCGCGGTGCAATTCGATAACTCGCCGCGCGTGCACGAACTCATCCGCGCGGGGAACCTCTATCTCTCGCTGCAGGACGCTCTCGCCCTGTCCATCGAAAACAACCTCGATATCGAGCTCCAGCGCTACCTCCTTCCCCAAGGCGATAGCGAGCTCTTGCGCGCTCAAGGCGGCGGACTCACCCGCGGCCTCAACTTCACCCTGGCCGAAGTCCCCACCGGCACGGGCGGTCCGCTCAGCCCGGTGGTCACTACCGCCGCTGCCGCCGGACGCGCTACCGCCGGCAGTTCGGTGGCCACCAGCGCGCTCGGCCTCAACGTCCTCGGCGAGCCGCAGGTCAACGATTCCATCCAGGGCACTATCGCGCAATCCACCGGCAGCGTGATCCCCAGTTACGATCCCGCCGTCACCGGACAGTTGAACTGGACTCACCAGACCACCCCGCAGAACAGCATCTCCAACTACGGAACCAGCACCCTGGTTACCGGCACCACGCTCTACAATGCCGGAATCCAGCAGGGCTTCGCCACTGGCGCGCAGGTCGGCCTGAACTTCTACAACAGCCGCACCTCGCTGAATTCGCAGCGCACCGGATACGACCCCTACACCGCCTCCACCTTCGGGTTCACCGCCACCCAACCGTTGCTGCGCGGCTCCGGCGCGAGCCTGAATCGCCGCTTCATCCGCATCGCCGGCAACGAACAGAAGATCACCAGCTTGCTCTTCCGGCAGCAACTGATCCTCACGGTTTACGGCGTGATCCGCCTCTACACCGATCTGGTGGCGCTGGTGGAAGACGAAAAGGTGAAGCAGGAGACCGTCACCCTCGCCGAGAAACTCCTCGCCGACGTGCGCGCCCAGGTGGAGGAAGGCACGCTCGCGCAAGTGGAGATGACGCGCGCCAACGCGCAGGTATTTTCCACCCGCCAGGACCTCATCAATGCCCGCGGCCTGCGCGAGGAACAGGAAGCCATCTTGAAGAACGTCATCACCCGCCGCGGCAACGAGGACCCCGAAGTGGCCAGCGCCCGCATCATCCCTACCGACACCCTGACCATCCCCGCAACGGACGAAATTCGCCCCATGCAGGACCTGATCGGCGACGCCTTGACGCATCGCCCCGATCTCGACCAGGCGCGTTTGCAGATCGCCAATTCGCAGATCTCTCTCGAAGGCACGCGCAACGCCATCAAGCCCCAGTTGGATCTGGTGGGCGTCATGCAGAACAACGGACTGGCCGGCCAGTTGAGCCCGTTTGTCGGCTATCAGGATCCCGGCTTCATCGGCGGTTACGGCAGCGTGCTGGACCAGATTCTGACGCGCAAGTACCCCACCTACGGCGTCGGCTTGCAGATGACGCTCCCGCTGCGCAACCGCGTGGCGGAAGCCGACCTGGCGCGCGACGAGCAGCAGGTGAAACAGTCGGAAATCCGCCTGCGCCAATTGCAGAATCAGGCGCGCCTGGAAGTGGAAGACGCCTTGATCGCCATGCGCCGCGCCCGCGCCAGCTACGACGCCGCCCTGGAAGCGAGCCGTTTACAGGAAGAATCGCTCTCTGCCGAACAGGCCAAGTTCGAAGTCGGCGCCTCCACCAGCTTTTTCGTGATTCAATACGAGAGCCTGCTGGCGCAAGCCCGTTCCACCGAAGTCGCCGCACGCAGTTCGTACGTGAAAGCCAAGGCGGCCTTACAGCGGGCCATGGGCACCATCCTCGACGAAAACCACATCAGCGTGGAAGCGGCGATCAAGGGGAAGTAGGTAAGCGTCCGATCGCCATTTAACCAAGTTCGCGCCAGTCTTGCTCATGTAACTCTACGTTGTGTTTTCTGGCGGCCGATTGAATTCGTTTCCAGGCGGCGTCGCGTTCCGCGTCGGTCACCCCTTCCACCTGCTTGAAGCGGGCGATGGCGTTGCGCACGTGGGCGGCGTCATGGATGGGTTCTTTACGTTCCTTGGGGAAAGCGAAGTTTCCCTCGGCGAGATGGTCGCGACGGGTCTCGGTGATTTTGGACATACTTCGCAATGAGCACACCAAGGGCCAATTTACGCACGCCACCGCAGGAACGCGGCGACACCGCCGACCGGTTCGAGCAACGCCGCGTCTTCGATAAACGTCACCGTCGCGCCGGTCTGCTTGGCTTTCGTCACCAGCAGATCGGGCAGGGACGCTTGCCGCGGCTCCTCGCTTTTCGTGCCTCCCTCCGCATCGGGGATCTCCGGCGCCAGCATGGCTTGCACTTCCTCCGGTTGGGGATGGCTCTCCTCGAGCGCGCCGCTGATGAGCAGTTCTTCGACTTGTCCGTTGGCCAGCGCTTCGAGCGTCTCCTGCGGCCCGGCTACGGCCAATCCGCGCGCACGATATTGCTGCATCAACCGCTCCACCTTTTCCGCGGCAGTCGTGGCTTCCCCCTCCAGTAGCTTGGCCAGAGTGGCGGTCAGGACATCCTGGTCGGAAGCGTGTATATCGAGTTTCATAACCTGTACCATCGGGACCAATTCCCGAGGCAGTTGTTCCTCCAGCAGCGGAATCACCACCGCATCTCCGGCCAGGATGATGTGACTTACTTTGTCTTCGCGGACAATCTGCGCCAGGCGCTCCACGACCTCTTTGGCGTGCTCCGAGTGCGCGTTCCCCACACGCCGCTGGTAGCGTGCCTGCGACCATCCACCGACCTTGACCCGATGAACCTTCTTGCCCTTCACCTCCTCCGCGTCGATGACATGGCCCAGCCCGAAGACGAAGATACGCGCCGTATTCATGTCCGTAAGCACGGCGGCGTACCGCGGGTATTGCTCATCGATTTGTGCCAGATGATACAGATGAGGTTGGTTGTAGGCATAGACGCGGTTATCGCTGACAGGGGTGGTTAATTGGATTGCTTCGAAGAATTCTTCGGCGCCCCAACACGCGAATAGGGCGACACCGTTCGCCGCGGGATCGATCTTATCCGTGACATAGGACACGATTCGCTCCACGTCCCGATCGAAACTGTGACGCTCGGGCGAACCCGGCGCCCACGTCCTGGCGAGAGCTTTGAACTCGCGATGAAGATACGGCGCCGCGTCGGGCATGCGTCCGTGTTGATCCGGTTGAGTATTCAGGTAGACGCTCAACACCGGAAACGTGGTGGGCTCGAAAGCCACCAGCCTCGCCAGAGGCTCTTCCATGGTCGTCGCCAGCGGCTCTGTGATCGTGGTTGCCATGACAGAACATGAGCACGCCACGGGCCAAAATAAACGAGGATGACCCTCTCCGAAGAGCGCTCATGGTGTTACAACCGATGGAGGGCATCGAACCATGAATCATCGAATACCGATCGGCCGGCGCGCCTTCGTATGCGGCCTGGCAGTCCTGCTGCCCGTGGCCCATGCGCAGAAACTGATCAACCCCTTCTTCGCCTTCGACAACGGTACCGGCCGCGACCAGAAGCTGCCGATCGAGGAACAGGCGGAACTGGTGAAGCGCACGGGATACGCCGGCCTCGGCTACACCGGCGCCTTGCACATACCGGAAATGCTGAAGGCGCTGGAGAGCCGCGGCCTCAAGATGTTCAGCATCTACGTGGCAGCGCGCGTGGATGGCGACAAGCCGAGCTACGAAGCGGGGCTTCCGGAGGCTATCCGGCAGTTGAAAGGCCACGGCACGGCGATCTGGCTGACTGTGCAGGGAGCTTCGCCCGATGGCGAGGAACGCGCCGTCCGCATGGTCCGCGAGGTGGCGGACATGGCGGCGGAATCCGGATTGCGCGTGGTGCTGTACCCGCATTTGGGCCTCTATGTGGGACGCATCGAGGACGCGCTGCGCATCCGCCAACTGGCCGGCCGCCGCAACGTCGGAATCACCTTCAACCTCGCCCATTTCCTGGCCGTCAAGGACGAGCCCAATCTGGATCAACGCCTGCGCGAGGCCATGCCTTATTTGCAGTTGGTGAGCATCAACGGCGCGGAGCACGAGGGCGGTTGGGACCGCCTGATCCTGCCGCTCGACCGCGGCGAGTTCGATGTTTTCGGTTTGCTGAAGAAGCTGGTGGCGGCGGGATACAAGGGCCCCATCGGACTACAGTGCTATCAGGTGCCGGGCGATATCGAAGACAACTTGAAACGCTCCATGGCGGCGTGGCGGAAGTTCCAGGATAAGATGTGACGCGTTAGATATACGCGATCACGTCGATCTCCACCAGCGAATTGCCCGGAATTCCCCCGGCGGCGGCGATGGTCGTGCGCACCGGCGGTTCCGCGCCGAAACGGCCCTGGAATACCTCGTTCATGGCCGGCCAATCCTTAATATCGTTGAGATAGACGTTGGCCTTCAGGACCTTTTCCATGGACGATCCGACGCCCTCCAGTTGCTGCTGAATGCTATCCAGCACAATCTTGGTGTGCGACTTGATATCGCCCGGGACGTGCGCGCCCACGCCGGCGATGAAGAGCAGATTGCCGTAGGCTACCGAGCTGTTGAAGAGCGGCGGCTTGGCGCCCGGGGCCGGCTTCTTGCCATCCTTATAGAGGACCCTCTTGGTGGGCTTCTCGGTCTGCGCCGCGGCAGGCACAGCCACCGCAGCGGCCGCGGCGGCGGTGGCCACGCCGCGTCCCAGGAAATTCCGTCGATTGGTCTGTTTCATCTCGTCTCCTTCGCACCTACCCGCGGCGTCCGCCGCCCGTCCGATACTGGTGCTTCTCCGCTGTCCACTTGGCCTCGCCATACTCACCCAGGGACACCGTTCCCGACATCTTGCCGCCCTCGGCGGTGCCCGCGAACTGGAACGCCACGCGCGTGCCTTCCGTAGGGAGCGAACTCTGGAAGCGCACGGAATTGGCGGCCACCGTGCCGCTGAGTTCTCCGTTGGCGAACTCGCCCTGATGCGTCCCCACCAGTTTTCCGCCATCCTGCTCCAGCACCAGGGTGTGGTTGGCCGAGCCGTGCACGAAATCGAAACGCAGGTCCCACTGGCCGGCGAGGGCCGCGGGTTGGCCCGGCGGCGGGGCTGGCGGATTGTCGATCTTCGGCGGTTTCGACAGCAGCGCGTAGAGGCGCTCGGCGACCACCTTCTCGTCGCCCGCCATCATCTGGTAGGGAACGATGCCCACCGTACTGGCCATATTGCCGGGGCGCGCGCCGTTGGCTCGGGAGACCACAATGCGGGGATCGGTATCGAGCACGAGTTTGCCGATTTCCTGCCCGGTGATACCAAGCTTGGCTCCATCCCACTGAATGATGAGTTCCGGCGTGCGGTTGGAGAGGTCCGCCGAAGGCTGGTTGATCTTCGCGGTCACGCCGTCCACCCGCTTCACGCTGGTGGCGATGTGGTCGAGCCAGGCTTCCCACTGCGCCCATTCGGCCTTGTGATCGCGCTTCACCCACATTTCCACGGCGGCCAGCATGCCCATGATTTCTTCTTTGCCCACTTTCACCGAGCGTCCGAAAGCGTGGTGCGGCGCGCTGTTGATCCAGGCGCCCTGCAGCAGGCTCTTCTCGCCGAGCAGCAGGCCGGCGGCTTGCGGACCGCGGATGCACTTGCCGCCGCTGTAGGCCACGGCATGGGCGCCGCGCTCCAGGTGAACGTTGGGCTTGATGGTGAGAATTTCGGCCGCGGCATCCACCAGCACGGGGACGTTCCTGCGCCGGGCCGCCTCGGCCACCACGCGCGTTCCCAGCGGCCCATCGTCGCCCGGTCCCCCGAGAATGTAGCACAAGGCCGTGCGCTCGTTGAAGGCGGCTTCCAGCTCGGCCTTGTCGCGGACGATGACCAGTTTGACGCCCAGCATGCGGATGGCGTGATCGTAGACATTGTGCGAGTAGGCCGGAAGGATGGCCTCGCTCTTCAGCCCGGCAAGATTGGGGAGACGCTGCATGCGCTCTGGGTTGCCGCCGGCAATGGCGGAAGCGGTGAAATGCGTGATGGCGGCGCAGCAGCCGGCGGTGACGATTCCCCACTCGGCGCCGGTCAACTCGGCCAGGCGCTGGCTGACGCCATCCATGAGCTCGTCCATGTTGACGAAGCTGCGCGAAGCCTGATCCATGGCGCGCTTGACTTCGGGCAGAGTCTGCGAGCCGGTGATGATGGTGAACGTGCCGCGGGCGTTGATGAGGGGCCGCACCCCGATGGAGCGGTACATATCGGCGCCCAGTTCCAGAGGAGCGGCCACGGCTTGCCGTACGCTCCCACCGAACGCTTGCGCCGCGGCAAGCAAGCCGCCTTGCCGGAACAGATCCCGCCGGCTATAGCCAGCCCACGGCTCTTTGAGCCTGACCCAGAACGCTTGTGGCATGGTGCCTCGCTTTCAAAACGACCGCTCCCTCACGGTCGCGGCTCCGATCAGAGCCGCGACCGTGAGGGAGCGGTGGGTTTAGAAGTAGAACTTCGCGGCGATCTCCACATTCCGCTCACCCGAGGAACTTCGGATCTGCCCGAAGAGCGAGGAGGTGATGGTCTGTGAAGCCGGGCTGGCGAAGATCGGAGTGTTGAACAGATTGAACGTCTCGGAGCGCAGCTCGAAGTACTTGTGTTCGGTAATGTGGAACTGCTTGTGAAGCGAGAAATCCAAGCGTTTCATACCGGGTCCATTTACGATGCCCACGCCGGCGTCGCCGAACGTGCCGGCCGCGGGAGAGAGGTAGACGCAGCCCGGAGCGGCGGTAGTGCAGATCGAGTTATCGAGGAACTGCACGCCCGGCCCGATCTGATGCGGATCGTTGGGGGTGCCGATCACATTGGCGCGGAAGCTGCGCGCGCCCGTGCCGGAAGGATCACCGCTCATCTTGATGGTCAGCGGGAAGCCGGTATGCGCGGTCAGGACGCCGCCGATTTGCCAGCCGCCCAGCACACCATCCACGGCGCGGTTCCAATGGGCGCCCATCTTCTTCTTCTGGCCGAACGGCAGGTCATACACGAAAGAAGCGGTGAAGTTGTGCCTGAGGTCGAAGTACGCCGGGCCCCATTCATCCACGCGATCATAGAGGTTCTGCATGTAGGCGGACTGGCTGCCCGCCTGGCCACCCTCGCCGTAATAGCCGATCGAGTCGCTCCGGGCGTGGCCCCAGGCGTAGGAAAGTTGGTATTCCAGACCCATGCTGAAGCGCTTGTGCAGCGAGGCTTGAAGCGCGTCGTACCTCTGATTGGCGCAGGAGCAGGTGCCGGAAATCTGCGAAATATCGGCCCTCAGGGTCGGGTTGCCGCCGAGATATGGGCCGGCAACCACCTTTCCGTTGACGAGCATATTCTGCAGGTAAGGCATGGCCACCATCAGGTGCGTGCCGTGCTGTCCGACGTACCCGACACTGAGCGCGTTGGCGGACGGCAACTGGTACTCCGTGGTGAAGTTCCACTGCTGCACCTCGGCGGGCCGGACGTTGGGGTCCCACAGGCGAATGGTCGCGCTGTGATAGGGGTCGGGATTGTTCAATCCGAAGAGCCCCTGGTCTAGGGTAGTCTTGGGATACGTGTCCGCCGGGGTGTTGTAGACCGTCGTGGTCTCCGCGGCGAGGGGCGGGTTCAACGGAAGCCGGAGGTTGGTGCCGGTGCCTTCCAGGAACGAAGAGATGGTATAGGCGCCACGAATCACCATTCTCTTGTTCAGCATGTCCGGGTTATAGGCGAAACCGATGCGCGGCTGGAAGTCCTTCTTGTACGAGTTATAGAGCGCCCGGCTGTTGCCATTCTGGCCGGCAAGCTCCAACACCCCGCTGAACAGGCCGAAGTTCGCCTGGCGGTTGTCGACTTCCACCAGCGGCGTGTGATACTCCCACCGCAACCCCAGATTCAGCGTCAGGTTGTTGGTGATATGCCAATCGTCCTGGAAGTAAAAGCCCCAGATGGTGGCGCGCTGTCCCCAGGTTCCGTTCTGCAAACCGCGTCCGTACCCGTCCGGGAGACCGAGGACGAAGTCGGCCTCGCCCACCAGTTTGCCGGCGGGATTAATGGCGTTGGCCGCGGTAAAACGCCCGCCGAAGTCCATGTAGCCGCTGCGGCCATTGTTGCCGGAATAGAATACGTTCATCTGCTCGCGCAGAATATTGGCGCCCATTTTCATCATGTGGCGGCCGCGAATCACGGTGACATTGTCCGCGTAGTGGTAGGTGGTGGCGGCGAACAATTGCTGCGTGCCGATGTTAGCGTTACCCAGGGCGGCGGTGTAGGCAAAACCGGTGATGGAAAGCAGTCCGGGGCCCGAGTTCTGCATGCCCAGTTTGCTGGCAATGTCACCCGCCCCTTTATCCGCGCCTCCATTGTTGAGCATGAGATTATTCACGCCGACGCGCGCCTCGTTCACCAGCCGGGGACTGAAAGTCCGGGTCCAGTTGATGACCCCATTCTGGAAGGGGGCGATGTTGAAGCTGTTGTACAGGAAGGGAGCCGAGTTGACGCCCGGTTGATCCTGGCGCCCGTTGGAATACCGCGCGCTGAGATCGTCCTTGTCGGAAGCCTTATAGTCCAGCTTGAGATCGCCCTGGTCGCTCTTGACGTAGCTGGACGCGGTGTAAAAGTAATTGCTGTCGGTGACATGCACCTGGGAAAGCGACGGCAAGGGATAAACGCTGGGGGTGGCAAAGAGATTCTTCGACACGATATTGAACTGGCTGAGGGGAATCTGATTGTTCGGGAAAGGGGTCCGCGCGCCCGTGGTGGCGTTGAAGGACTGCGGGTTGTACAACTGAATGCCGCCGGCCACGCCGGAGTAGACGGGATCCAGAAGATTCGAGAAATCGCCCTGGCGCCACGACGCCGGCATGAGGACGGTGGCGTTGACGCTGGGAGGTGTGGCCCTGCGCAAGCCCTGATAATCCGTAAAGATGAACAGTTTGTCCTTCCTGATGGGACCGCCGAAAGTGCCGCCGAACTGGTTCCAGCGGATGGGCGAACGGAAATTCTGTCCGATGGTCCAATTGCGCGCCCAGTTATTGGCGTTCAGCTTGTCGTTGCGGAAATACTCGAAGACATTGCCGTGGTACTGGTTGGTGCCCGACTTGATCACCACGTTGATGATGCCGCCCTGGAAATTGCCGAACTCGGCCGAGGCGTTGTTGGTGATCATGTTGAATTCCGCGATGGCGTCGGGATTGGGCTGATAGCTGGACAGATTATCCGTGGTCTGGTTGTTGTCCACGCCATCCAGCAGGAAGTTGTTGCCCTCTTCCCGGTTGCCGTTCACGTAGGGTCTGCCGCCGCCGGCGGTGCGAACTCCACTCGTGAAGCCCGTCGGGTTCGGCGTGGTGACGCCCGGCGCCAGCAGCGTCAGTGCGATGGGGTTCCGGCTGATCTGCGGGATATTGGCGATGGCGTCCGCGCTGATCACCGACCCGACCTGTGTGGTTTCGGTTTGCAGCAGCGCGGCTTCCGCCGAGACCGTAACCGTCTCGGTGAGACCGCCGACCTGCATGGGTATGTCCAGGCGCGCGCGCTGATTGACCTCGAGAGTCAGTGCCGGTTGCGCGGACGTCTTGAAGCCTTTGGCCTCGATTTTCAGCGAATACGTGCCCACCGGGATGCGCGGGAACGCGTAGATCCCGTCTTCGTTGGTTTTCGTGGGCCATTCCGTGCCGCGATCCAGGTCCTTTGCCGTTACCGAAGCGCCGACGATGGCGCTTCCCGAGGGGTCGGTGACCCGCCCGGTGATGCCGGCGCTGACCTCCTGCGCGTAGGCTGCCCATGGGCTCAGACACACGAGCCCCGTTATCAATATGCTCGTTAATTTGTGCATTACAACTCCCCCTTGCCGCCCCATTCGGTGGCCCGTTACAGCCACCCGCGCGAACGGCAACTCTAACCAGGGTTGATACCTGGCTTCGGATTAGTATACACCCGGTTTGCAACCGACGACTACGGGTTTCACCCGATATTCGGCATCGAAGCCCGTAAAATCTTTATCTTATTTGGCTCCGCGCGGCGGAACCGGGGCGGACCGTCTCTGCGGCATAATGCCATCCCATCGCGGATCCCCCGTTTGCATGTAATTTTTCGGCAGTTTGTCCCAATCCGTACGGCTGATGCCGTTCAGGTCGTAGACCACCTTGCCGCTGCGAACCGTGAGTTCGCACACCAGTTTTTGGGTTGCCTGAAGGCGCGCTCCGTACATGTCGGTGAACCCGAACCGGCCGGTTTCCCGGCTCAGCACCGCCACATCGGCCGGGGCGCCTACGGAGAGGTTGCCGAGTTCTTCGTGCTGGATCTCGCGCGCCGGATTCCAGGTGGAACGGCGGATCACGTCGTCCAGAGAGAGGCCCATCGCCAGGAACTTGTCCATCACATTGAGCATGTCCTTCATGCTGGAGTTCATGCTGCCCACGTGGAGGTCGGTGGAGATGGAGTCGGGGAGAAAACCCTGTTTGAGCGCCGGCACCGCCACGCGCCAGGCGAAACTGCCGTTGCCGTGGCCCACGTCGAAGATAACGCCCCGTTTGCGCCCCTCGATCATTCCCGGATTGAGGTTGCCGGATTCGTCGAGTTCGTGGCGCAGGCCGGAATAGCAGTGCGTGTAGATGTCGCCGGGGCGCAACTTTTTGGTCAGCAGATCGGCAATCGGGCGCTCCGGGCGGTCGTTTCCGAAATCGACCATCACCGGGATCCTGGCGATGGTGCCCGCCTCCACGGCGTGCTCCACCGGGGTCCATTCGGGTCCGTTGTAGTGCGCCGTTTTGAAGCCTACGATCAGACCCTTGTGGCGCAACGCCATCTCCGCCGCGGGCGCGGCTTCCATGTCGGTTTGATCCTGCTCGTACTTGCCGCCGCGCATGCCGTTGCCCACGATATTGAGGAACGCCAGCACGCGCGTCCTGGAGCGATCGATGATGCGGTCCTTGAAGTCCTCGAAATTACGCCATCCGGAGCAGCCCGCATCGGCCACCGTGGTCACGCCCACGCGGAAGGTGAAGCCATCAGGGTAGAGGCTGAGATCTCCGGCGTAAGAGCCGCGCTCCCCGGTGCCGGTGTACACGTGCGCGTGGATGTCGACCAATCCCGGCGTGACGTAAAGGCCGGCAACGTTGACCACCTTCAACGCCGCGGCCGGATCCAGATGCTCGGAGACGGCCGCGATCGTGCCGTCCTTGATGGCTACATCGCGCACCGCGCTGATGCCATTCTTCGCATCGATGACGTGTCCGCCCTGCAGGAGCAAATCGTAGGCGAACTGGCCGGCGGGCTGGCCGAACGCACGGCCCGCCACGCAGATCAAGGTTGTCAGACAGGCTATAAGTGAGATGATTCGCATACTAACTCACCGCGATAAATCGATTACCGCATAGGTCTTCAATTCGGGGAGCGTGAACTCGGTGGCGCCGGGCTCCACGCTGTAATCGAGCAGTTCGACGCCCGCGCCGTCCGCCAGCCACAATTGGTGCTTGGGGTACTGGCCCAGCACGCGCACGCGGATCCCATCCACCTTTCGGGACGCCCCCGCATAATTCAGCAGATGCAGCCGCGCGCGGCCTTCCGAGGCGGTAAGCCGGGCGACCACGACCTGGCTGCCATAGATCCGAACGGACCGTTTTTCATCGGTCAGGTTGTAGCGCACCGCATGGGCGATGGTGCCCGGATTCCTGGCATCCTCCAGCGGATACTCTTTGGTGCCGAGTTTCACGTTCACCTTCAGGCGCCGGTCCGGCGCGGCCACCAATTGAAACAGCAGGTTGTCGCGCACCAGCAGATTCATGACTTCGCCGGATGCCGGCGAGCCATCGTCGATGTACCCGATGTCGGCCACCGGCGGCAACGGCTCTCCCGCGATGGTGCGCAGAAAATCCAGCATCGCCGCCAGGGGTTTGAGCCCGGCGGCATCGCTATGGATCATGGCATTGGCCGCATAACTGAAAGCTTCGGCCGCGGCCAGAGCCGCCTGCCTGCCGGTGACGTCGTAGTAGAAACGCCCCCCGGGCCGGCGGATAAACCTCCAGCCGTTGGCCACGATCCAGGGAGAGCTGGTCGCCGCCGCCACATTCATGCGGTAATTCACCGTGGGCGCGAGCACCTTTACCGCGCTCTGCGGGTCCGCCGCTTCCGCCGTAATGCCGTCCACGCTCTTCCACGAAGCGAGACGCGCCGCCGGCACCAGGATCTGCTTGATTCCGGCATCGCGCAACACCGGCGCGGTGTCCGCCGCCCCATCCCAGAACAGCGACGGTAGAGCCGCCAGCAATAAGAACATCACAGTTCGATCACCTTGAGTTTGATCCTGGAAGCGTCGAAGACGCCCAGACCGAGCGTCGACGCGTACTCCACGTGGCCGGGCTCGCGGATGTAGTGATTGGTGTTCGGGTTGCTATTGTCCTTCCCCACGTGGGACATGGAACGGTCGAAAATGGAAATGGCGCCTTCGGCCTTGCGTTTCTCCTCGATCGCCTCGATGAGCTTGTGGTCCATGGCCACCGGGTCGGTGCCGAACATGAGCTGCTTGGGAAAGAAGCGGAATTTCGCTATTTCGCTGAATGGGCCGGCGTGCCAGACTCCGTACAAGCCATCCATGATATTCAGCACCACGCGGGAGCGCACCGGTTCGACGGCGGCCAGCGTGCCGATAAATGTCCTGGTGTACGTCTTCTCGGCGTTGTGCGAACGGGCCACGTTCGAAAAGTTGCCGTAGGCGACGTTCTTCAGGCAGCCCGTCACGCCGGATGCCTGATGCTCTTTCAGGTTGGGCACGTTGACGATCTTGGTGAGCGTTTCGGAGACCAGCCGCGCCACGTTCGACCGTGTGTCGTCCTCGCCGAAGAAACTGGTTTCCACGTAAGTCTTGGGATCGTAGTTGAGAATCGAGCTGCGCGAAGTCTCCACGGCGAAGATATTCACCCCCGCGGGCAGGTACTTGCCGTAGCCCACGCTCTGCAACTGGTTGTCAAAACGCTCGTACACCCAGATCTGTTTGGCCGGCACGCCGACAGCGATCAGATTTTCGGCGATGCCCGCCACCACTTCCGGGCTGGAACGGATCTGCGGAGCTCCGGAGCAGTTCACCTTGATACCGACCACGTCTTTGGGCGAAATGAAGCGCGCCCAGGCGTCCTCGGGACGGGCATCGCCGGTCAGCGCCTTCATCCCGCTGGCCAGCATCTGCTTGACCAACTCCCGATTCACCTTGGCCGAGCCGGCGTCGATGGAATTTTCGGAATGGACTCTGACCACCTGTCCCGGATAAGGGCCGGGCATCCCGGGCTGCGCCGCGGGTTTATAGGAGGTGACCACGCGATACGTTGGATCGTCGGCCGGACTGGCGAGCAGCGGAGCGGCGGCTGCGACTTGCAGGAAGAATCGTCTATCCACGGTGGTGAGTGTATACCACGGTGCCACCAGGGTCAAACGGGCGGGGGGATGCTTCCCGTATGGTTACGTCAGATCGTGGATTTTGAATTCTTGACGTGCGCGGCATAATCTTAACCCGATATGCCGTGCGTGGCTTCGAATTCGGCAAAGAACTCCCCGGCGTCGCGCCCCTGTCCTCGCTTGGACTGCTCCAGGCCTTGCCGGACGCCTTCTCGAGCATCCGCGCGGGCGGCGATATCGAGCAGGCGTTGATAGGCTCCCGCATCCTGCACGATGGCTTCAGCCTTGCCTTTGACGGTGAGCACGACGGGCCGCTTGCTCTTCTTGAGCTGCTTCATAAAATCGCCCGAGCGGCGGCGGAAAGCCGTAGCGTGCCGAACGCCTGGGGAACGTGAAAGGAGGTCCCCATGGGAGGACGCCATGCGTAGTAGGCCTTCTTCTCCCCGGCGCCGGCAATGCGGAAGAGACCGATGCGCAGTTCCCTGCCCTCTTGCGGCGGGCGGGTGTCGATTGCCCGAAAGGGAATGCGCATCTCGCCATACCAGACCTTGTGCAACGTATCGATGCGGCCTTTGACCGTGTAGCCGGAGTTCCAGGCCATCCCCGCCTGGGCCTTCGGGTTGTCGCGATCGATGTCCAGGTCGACCCACTCGCTCTGCGGCGATACTTGCAGCTCCTTGTAGCGGGCGATGTGCTCGAAGTCGCTGCCGATGAAAGCTTCGGCAACATCCCACTTCCATAACTCCGGGGTTTCGGCGGCGGGATTGGGATCGGGCTTCAGATTCAACTCGTCGTAGGGACAGATATAGAGTAAGTAGAGATACTGAGCACTCCACCGCGAGCGGATTTCCGTCGGCGCTCCTGGGATAAGTTGACCCAGATAATTGTGGTCGGCCGTGACGTGTGGCGCGGTGGACCACAATTCCGAATTCGGGTCGGCGGTAAGAGCGAAATCGCGCTTTGTGTAAGTGCTTTCCAGCACGGCGGCGGGATCGGCGGCCGCCAGAAATAGCAAAGAAGTGAGCATCCAGTGCATAGTTTAACCTTTCCCGCCGGCTGCCGAGAGCTTCCCGAGCGCCTTCCATTTGACGTCGTCCATGGCGCCGTCGGAAAACAGCGAGACGCCGGACGCTCCCGCTTTCAGGGCCAATTGCACGGTTTCGGTGAACACGGCTTCCGTCATCCCCTCTACGAACAAGCCGCTGTAGACGGGCTGCTTGACGGCGGCAACGCCTTCCCGCGTCTGCTGCGCCACCCACTCCGGCCCCGCGTTGTAGAACGAGTTATAAAACATGGGCAAGAATGCGTCGAGGTTCCACTTACCCCAATCCTGCCGGACCATGATGCGCGCCATGCTTGGTCCGGGGAAAACCGCGGCGGTGATCGTCTTACCCTTGGCGCGCGCGGCGGGCGCCAGATAGCCGTTGACCAGGCCGGTAACCATGTCCCAGCGGAATTCGAGCCACGGCTCCTCCAGTTTGGGGTCTTTCATGGTCATCGGGTCGGCGCCGTACTTCTGCTGGAACTGTTTGCGCTCGTAGTCCGAATACCCGTAGTCGTAGGGCGGATACACCTTGTCCTGCACGATGTTGTATTTCTTCCAGAGGGCGGAAGGCAGAATCGCGTCCGGGTGGCGGATGTAATCCAGGTGAATGCCCTTCAACTCCGCAATATTGGCAAGTTCTTTGACCGTGCCCTGGACGAATTCGCGAACCTCCGGGCGGCCGGGATCGAGGAACTTGTAGTAGGGCACATAGGCCGGCTTGTCGACCGCCGACTCGCCCTTGGCATTCACGTTGTACCAATCCGGATGGTTCCTGATCACGTCCTCGAGCAGGCAGGGCATCGACCACATCCAGGCATGCACCTCGATGGATTCCGCGCGCGCCAGCGGCAATAGCGTCTCCAGCCAGGGGGTCTTGACCGGCAGGCGGGTGCTGCCGAAATAGGCGTTGCGGCCATCGTAGATCTCCGGAATGATGGCGCGAATTCCGGATTCCCGCATCTCCGCGAGGCGGCGCTTCCAATCGTCGGCGGATCGCCGGGCGGCTCCGTTGGGGATCCACACCCAATTCTTCCTGTCGCCGGCGGCACGGGCAAGGCTGCCGGCAGCCATGGCGGCGAAGCCCGCGCCCGCGGAGTGCACAAAAGCTCGTCTGGAGAGTGGCATGAGCCTATAGTATTACCATGCGCAACAATCGTGCGATTACGATCGCGGCACTGGCTGCGCTGCCGATGGCGCTGCTGGAGGCGTGGTCGTTGGTGATGGCCTTCACGGAGTTCTCCCACGGCGGGGCGGATGCAAAGGCCCTGGTGTTGCTGGCGCTGGTGCAAGGCGGAATCCCGATTGCCATTTCACTGGGCGTAATGGGGGCGGGTGATCGGAAGCGTGGCGGGTCTGTGGGCATTGGCCTGCGTGCCGTCGCTTTTAAAAGACCAGCCGCTGTTTGGGGTGTTTCTGGTGGTGGCGCTGTGCGGTGTCGCAGTGGTGGGCTGGTGGCCGGCACCGGAGGCGGCGAAGCCGGAGCCAAATAGGGAAGGAGAAGAATGCCCCCACGAATGGGGGCATAGCAGCCTGAAAGGCTACGCTACGGTACCTGCGATTGGCGGGGCGGCTGGTAGGCGACGGCAAGGTGCGGCGTCTCCAGCCGTACGTGGCCCTGGAGTTTCGACGTCAGGCAGCTTTCCAACATGCCGCTGGTCACGAGCGTGCGATCCACCGGATAGGGCGCAGCACCGCTAGCGATCATCTGCTCCACCTTGTGCATCAGGCAGGCGGAGTAAGTGACGTTGGGCTCCGGAGTCAGCAGGAACTGCGTGGATTGCGAGTGCGGCACGCCGCTCAGGCGCGCCGCGAAGTTGAAATCCTTGATGGCCCCGTCGAGCATCAGCATGCTCGCCTTCAGACCGTCGCGATATTCGATGAAGTACGCCGCCGGCTGCTTCGCCAACACCCGCAACTGGCCCGACGCCACCAAGTCCTGGGTGCGGCCGTCCTGCACCGTCAGCCCGAGCGGCGTGTCGCTGCGCGAGAGCGCCGAGGTCAGCAGTTCCTTCGAATACCGGCCTTCGTCGCCGGCTTTCCAGACGGCATCGCCTTCCAGCAACTGCACGGCTTTCACGCCGGTTTCGCCGCCGCGCCGCCGCTCCACCATGCACTGCATGCCTTCCAGGGCGTGAAAGTCCATGGCATCGCTGCCGCCTACTCCCACCATCAGCGCTTCCTCGATATGGCAGCCCAGGGGCAGGTCGATGGCGGGAAGCCGCCAGGTCACAGGGAGCGACGAGCCGGCCAGCATCGGAAAACGCAGGCGCCGCGAAGCGTCCACCATCGCCCTGGCCTTTTCGAAGCTGTAAGAGAGGTGCTTATCGTTGTAGAGGGGCACGGCGCGGCCGTCCTGCTCGAACACCTTGACGCACTGCTCGAAGAACTCATAGCGCGGATAGAGCGTTTGCCCCTTGTCGTTGCGCGGGTAGTTGCCGTGCTCGGCAATGATCAGCACCGCATCCACCGCCAGTTCCTTGCCGCCGCAGCGCAGGGCTTCAGCGATGGTGGGGTAGACCTGGAAACCGAATTCGCGGGCACGCTCGCCGCTCAAATCGCCCTCCGGTTTCTGGTCTACGTAAAGCGACACCACCTGCATATCGGGCTTGTGCCAGGCGCCGCCGAATGGATAGCCCACCAGGAAGCGGTCGCCCATATGCTGTGCGTGCGAGAGGTAGCGGTACACGGTGGCGACGATGGCGATGCGCTTGGGCCGGCTCGCGGGAGCCGCGGCGGCCAGCGTGGTGGTCTGCAGAAAGCTGCGTCGCGTCAGCATCGTCATGTCCTCCAGAAGGTGGACTCTTTGGTGGGTTGGTAGCGTATGGCGAGATGCGGCGTGTCATAACGCGTCTGCCCGCGGAACAGGCTCTCCACGCCGGCCGCGGTCAGCCCGGTGGTGAGCAGCGTCCGTTCGATGGGATAAACGGCCTTGCCGGTGAGGTACATGGTCTCGCAGTGATTCACCTGCGGGCTGAAGAAATCGGCCAGCGTGGTGCGGCCATCCGGCATCGGCAGGTACATCTGGGTGGACCACGGTTGGCTCCCCCCATTCACGTAGGCCGCGAAATTGAAGTCCCGCACAAGACCGTTCATCAGCAGGACGGTGCACTGCAGGCCGTCGGCGTGCCGATAGCGGTAGGCCACCGGATCTCTCACCAGCCGCCGCATATCCTCGACCGCCGGGAAGATGTGGTTGAAGCCTGCCCGCGCCGGCACGAGCGTGTGGCTGCGGCACAACGCGGCATCCATCAGCGGCTTGGGCCAGACACCGCCGGCTAGCGCCTCCCAGAATTTGTCGCCGCGGTATGCTTGTACCCACTCCACGCCGGTCTCCCCGCCGCGCCGCCGTTCCACCATGCACTGCACGGTTTCCAGGCCGTGAAAATCGTAGCTATCCACGCCGCCGTAGCACACACACAGCGCTTCGGTGATGCGCGCGCCCAGAGGCATCTCCACGGAAGGCGTGCGCCACGTCACCGGCAGGCTGCTTCCGGCCATGAAGGCAAATCCCAGTTGGCGCGAGGTGTCGACCATCTGGCGCGCCCACTCCCAATTCCAGGAGAGGTGCTTATCGCTGAATACCGGCACGGAGCGACCGCTGGCGCGAAATACCTTCACCATCTGCTCGAAGAATTCGTGGCGCGGGTATTTCGTCTGCCCTTTTTCATTGCGCGGATAATTGCCGTGCTCGCCCACGATCACCACGCCATCCACCGCCAGCTTGCTTCCACCGGCGGTCAGGGCCTCGGCGATGCTGGGATAGATCCGCATGCCGGGGTGGCGCGACGCGCGCTCGCGGCTCAGGTCGTTGGCGCCGACCTGATCGACGTAGAGCGATACCAGATCCATGGGAGGATAATGGTGCGTACCGTTCCAGCCGTAACCATCCAACAGGCGGTCGACGATGTGTTGCGCGTGCGAGTATTTGAAATAGGCGGTGACAATGGCGGCGAGCTTTGGACGCACCAAATCGCTCATGAGAAGGTTCCTGAGCCACGATTATACGCCAGCGGTCGGCGCATTGGTATTTCTGGCGGCCGCCGCGGCGTTGGGGAGCGCGCAAGTTCCGGACGGCCCAGCCGTTTCCGACCGCGCGCGCACCTTGCATGCCGGCGCATTGGTCTTCGATGGCCACATCCATGCGATGGATCGCGAGTTCTACCACGGCGGCGACATCGGCCAGCGCAAGCCCGACGGCCAGTTCGACCTGCCGCGCGCCAAAGAGGGCGGACTCGGCGCACTCTTCTTTTCCATCTTCGTGATGGAAGATTACTACCCCGCCCACCTGGAAACCAAACAGGCGCTGCGCATGCTGGATTGCGCACTCGAACAAATCGCCCGTAATAGCCAGAGCATCGAGATCGCCCGCACCGCATCGGACATCGAACGCATTCACGGGAGCGGCAAAATCGCCGCCGTCCTCGACCTCGAAGGCAGCTTCGATCTGGATGGCGATCCGGCCGTGATCCGGCAGATGTACCGCCTGGGGCTGCGGTCGGTCCAGCTTTCGGCCCACAACTGGACCAGCAACTATGCCGACGCCTGCTGTTCGGCGCCTAAATGGCACGGCTTGAACGATCGCGGCCGCGAAGTGATTCGCGAGATGAACCGCCTCGGCATGGTGATCAACGTCTCGCACGCCTCCGACGAGGCGATTTCGGCGGCCATCGACACCAGCACGGACCCGGTGGTGGCCACCCATCACGGCCTGCGCGCCGTCAACGACATCCCCCGCAACATGCCCGACTTCTTGCTCAAGAAACTGGCGGCCAAAGGCGGCGTGTTCGGTTTCCAACTGGGCAACGAGTTCCACAACCGCAAGGCGTTCGAGTGGGGCATGGAGCACGCCGGCAAAGCCTTCTGGGACAACTCCGCCGCCGCGCAGCGCGGTACGCAGGTTTCGATTTACGATCTCGACAAAATCGTGGGGCCGCTGTTTCCCGTGCGTCCCGCCGACATCCCGCAAGATATTCGGTTGACGGTGGACGAATGGGTGGGAGTGGTGGACCGCGCCATACAGTTGGTGGGTGAAGACCACGTCTCCCTGGGCAGCGATTTCGATGGCGGACCGCCGTTGCCGCGCGGCATGCGCGACATACGCGATCTGGCCATGATCACCGACGCCATGCTGCGCCGGGGCTACTCCGAGGAGCGGATCCGCAAATTCCTGGGCGGCAACCTGCTCCGCGTGTTTCGCCAGATCACGGAAAAATAGCCGAGCCGCAAGCGGGATACCCGCAGGGTTGGGAGCGGTATTTGTCACGCGGCCGCGCGCTCTGTGGCGGCCACTACCGGCTTCCGCGTGGCCATGATAACCTGGCGGCCTGCCCACCCGGGTAGAACAGTACTCTACGAACTGCGCGTCGCGCAAAAAGCGAGCAGATCGGCGTTGACTTCGTCCTTGCGGGTGGAGCACAAGCCGTGCGGCGCGCCTGGATAGATTTTCAGCGAGGACCCTTTGACAATCTTGGACGAAAGAAGGCCCGAAGCGCCGATCGGCACGATCTGGTCGTCGTCGCCCTGGATGATGAGAGTCGGTACGTCGAACTTCTTGAGGTCCTCGGTGAAGTCCGTCTCGGAAAACGCTTTGATGCAATCGAGGACGCATGGGAAACCGGCCTGCATGCCCTGAAGCCAGAACGAGTCCCGCAGTCCTTGCGACACCTTGGCGCCCGGGCGGTTGGCGCCGTAGAAGGGCGCGCTCAGATCCTTGAAGAATTGCGAACGGTCGGCGAGGACATTGGCGCGGATATCGTCGAACACGTGCATTGGCAACCCGCCGGGATTGGCCGCCGTTTTCAGCATCAGCGGGGGCACCGCGGCGATCAGCACGGCCTTGGCCACACGCTTAGTGCCGTGGCGGCCGATATAACGGGCAACTTCGCCGCCACCGGTGGAGTGGCCGACGAGGATCGCGCGGTCGAGGTCGAGCGTTTCCACGAGCGTCGCCAAGTCATCGGCGTAGGTGTCCATATCGTTGCCGGTCCAGGGCTGGCTGGATCGGCCGTGACCGCGGCGGTCATGGGCGATCGAGCGGTATCCGTGTCCGGCCAGAAACACCATTTGGTCTTCCCAGGCGTCCGCGTTCAGCGGCCAGCCATGGCTGAAGATTACCGGTTGTCCCTTGCCCCAATCTTTGTAGTAGATCTGGGTGCCGTCTTTCGTCGTGACCGTCATATTATGATGATCTCCTTGGTATCGCGGGCGTTTGGACTGGGTTCGAACAGCAAAACACCCAAAAAGGCCGGTCAGGACCACTTCCTGACGTCGGAACGATCCGAGCATTTGACTGACCAATCCATAAAGGGCTTATCAGGCATTCGGGCGGTCGCAAGTCCACTTAGAGTATGTGCAGAAATTGCCTGAATCGGTTCTTTGTTCGACCGATTCAATAGCCGTTCTCTTTATCGTGCGTGACCAGGGGATTGTCTCCCTTTGAGTTGCAAACTGGCCCTCCACATGCTCTGACCAGCACAGCCGCACGGCACCAGGTTGCCTGAAATCGTTTTTAGCGGATAGGTGTTTGAAAATACACAGGAGAAAACCAGTGAAACCGAGTACGAATGATCAGATCAAAGGCGAGTTGCATGAACTGAAAGGCAAGGTCAAAGAGAAAGCCGGAAAGGTTACGGCCAACCCTGACCTGACTGCCGAAGGCCAAGACGAGAAACTGGCTGGCAAAGTCCAAAAGAAAGTCGGCCAAATTGAAAAGGTGCTCGAAAAGTAACGACAAGGAATAACTTCCCAGCCAGGCGCAAGTCAACGTTCAGAGGGAAGGGAGATTTACAATGCTGATACTACTTATCGTGTTGTTGTTGGTTTTGGGTGGCGGTGGCGGATACTATGGCCATAGCCGCTGGGGTTACGGCGGGGGCGCCGGCATCGGGCTAGGCACCATATTGGTGCTTGTCGTCGTCGCCGCCATGCTGGGCGTTTTCCACTAAGACCGGGCCTGCCCCCCGCCAACCGCGTTAGCAGGCTGTTCTTTTTCGCACGGATCTTTTCCGCACCGGACAGTGGCGCGGCCGGGCTGCGATATACTGGCCTCGGAAAACAAGGCCGGCACCCATCCGACCCTGTTCGGGAGGCATGATGCCAAGTTCTCGGTTCTCGCGCCGGGATCTCGTGAAAGCCGTTGGCGCGCTGGCGGGAGGTTCCCTAGTTGGGCAGACCGCCGGCTGCAAGCCGCCCGCAATGTCGCGGCCAAAAGAGGGCTTTGCGCAGGTGGGCGGCCCGGCCGATTACACCTTGACTATCGCCGTCAAGCCGGTGGAACTGGCCCCGAATCGCATCGTCTCCACCACTACCTATAACGGCCAATTCCCCGGGCCCCTGCTGCGCTTCAAAGAAGGCCAGCCGGTCACCATCGACATTAACAACCAGACGGACACGCCCGAACAGCTCCACTGGCATGGGCAGTTTCTGTCTACCGATGTCGATGGCTCGGCGGAAGAAGGCACGCCGTTCATTCCCGCTCATGGAAGCAGGCGCATTACCTTCGTCCCCAAGCCTTCCGGGTATCGCTTCTACCACACGCACGTCCGCGCCGGGGCAAACCTGAGTGCGGGACAGTACACCGGCCTGGTCGGTCCGGTATATATCGAACCGAAGAACAACCCCGGTAACTACGACCGCGAGGTTTTCCTGACGCTGAAGGAATTCGAACCTACATACAGCCGCGGCGGTGACATGGCCATGGACTTTTTGTTGCCCGCTGCGACGCTAAAGGAGCTGAAGGATTCCGGCGAGAACGCCATGAAGGACTCGCTGGCCAGAGGCATGCCTCATGGGTTCGAGGTCGGGTATGGTTCCTTCACCATCAACGGACGAATGCTGGGCAGCGGTGAACCGATACGGGTGAAGCAAGGCGAGCGTGTACTTTTCCATGTGCTGAACGGGAGCGCCACGGAGATCCGCAGTCTCGCGTTGCCCGGACACACGTTTACCGTGGTGGCGATGGACGGCAACCCCATCCCCAAGCCGGTGACCGTACCAGGACTTTGGCTCGGCACGGCGGAACGAGTCTCCGCCATTGTCGAGATGAATCACCCCGGTATTTGGATCATGGGCGATATGGCGGACGACGACCGGCAGCACGGCTTGGGCACGGTGGTTGAATATGCCGGCCAGCAGGGTAAACCGCAGTGGGCCGCGCCCAAGCCGTTCCACTGGGACTACACGCAGTTCGGAAACCGGGGGGCGGCGGTGGCAACGCCGGATCAAGTCATCGAAATGACTTTTGCCAAGCAAAACGCGGCCGAAGCCGGCTTCAACCGGTGGACAATCAACGGTGCCGCATTCGCGGAAGATCGCATGCATGCGATGTTTCGCGTAACGCAGGGCAAACGCTACCGGCTGCGCATGCGCAACGCCAGCGACGATATCCATCCGGTCCACCTTCACCGCCACAGTTTCGAACTGACGCGTGTGGCCGGGCAACCAATGTCCGGTGTTATCAAGGATGTTGTCCTGGTAGGCGGCTACCAGGAAATGGAGATCGATTTCGTGGCGGATAACCCCGGCCTCACGCTGTTCCACTGCCACCAGCAGTTGCACATGGATTTCGGCTTCATGGCCCTGTTCGAATACATCTAGCCCACAGCGGCTGGGATAACCTCACGCCGCCTCGCGCGACGGGGCAGGGCTCGTGCCTGGCGGCGCCTTGCGCCGCGCCGGCCCAACGCAATCAGGGAAGAGAGTATGGTTTCCATGGAATTTGCCTAAAAGTATCCTAAAAACACGACTACCAGAATATGTAGCGTCGCCATGATGGCCAGAGAATAGCTGAAGGGCCGGTGGACGACGTGCCAGAGTTGAAACATCTGCCGCACTTTTGCCAAAAACAGCGCGTCCTTGGAGAGTGCGGCCTGCTTGCGGATGGCGGTCAGGGCCTGGCTGACGTGGGCATGATCGGCAACGTGCGCGCCCACCGTGGAGCGCAGCCGCCATAACTTCCACGCGCGCCGCACATCCAGGGCAACGATCACCATCAGCGCCTTGGCCAACGGCATCGAGCGCACTTCATCGAGCGAAGGCAGCGCCAGCAAAGGCCCGAGTTCTTCCTCCGTCAGCACGTTTTGCGCCCGGATCTGCTCCGCCAGGTTGGCGCAGAGTTCTCCGGCTTCGTCTACCGACATTTCCACCGCGTCCAACTTCCGAGGGATGCGATTGTACAGGTAGCGGCCCACAATGCCGCTCGCCACCACCGCGATCATGCTCCAGTACGCCCATCCCGCGACGCCGCGCAGTTTGAAAGAAGAATGGAAGGTGATCAGCACGGGACCGACTAAGCCCATCAGAATGTGATAGTCCAGCCAATTCTTCGTTTTGCCTTTCTTCGATAACCACTTCCACTTCTTGCGCAGCGGATAGAGATACATGAGCAGCAACAAGACGCCGCCCACGATGCCGAGAGCGTTGCCCACCACTCCGCTGGGCTTGAGGGCGGCATGCTTGGGCGACACCGCGCGCGCCTCGTCGGAAAGAATGTAGTAACTCGCTCCGTTCACGCAAAGTAATATGGCCGCCACGATGCCCACGGCGGCGCCCGACAGGATCCACAGGCGGTGCCTGCGTTTGCGCGCCACCTCCGCCGGCGCGGGCGTGTACCGGGCTACGGTTGCCGCGCTCATTTCGACGACCCCACTTCGGATTTCACGTCCACCGAGAATTGTTTGTAATTGCTGAAGGTGTGGGTATTGCGCCATCGCTGGTGCGGCGTCTCCACTTCGATCGCGGCCGTCGCCGGCAACCAGTGGCTGCCCTGCTCCCCTTTGAAATCGAAACGCGCGTAGCGCACATCCGCGGTGAGAGATTTCAGGCCCATGTCCGCCATGCTCTCCATCAGCCCCGCGGTAACGCGAACCACCGCGCCCGACGCCGGCTCGATCCAGGCGGTCCCCTGCCATTCCACCGGGTACTCGCGCTGGCGGAGCCTCAACACCGTGGGCGACCGTGCCCCGTGCACGTGCCGGAACTGAACCCGGAGTAACGGGATTCCCTCCACTTGAACGGTTTCCGGCGCCGAGAACTCATATGCGCCCCGGTAAAACGGGTGAAAGATGAGTGCGAAGGTGGAAAAGCCGTTGGTGATGAGCATGGGCAGCTTGCTTTCATTTTTGGGAGCGCGCACGAGCGTCCTGGATTCGTCCACAATCAGGTCGTTGCCCGTCAGTTGCAGGATGGCGATGTAATCGAAATCGGTCTGCTGGCGGAACATCGGTTTGCCATTCGGGTTCAACTTTTGCTGGTCCACCGTTTCCAGGCAATTGACGGCCTGTAACTCATCCCAAAAGGCCGCCACGGATTTGGCGGTGCGCCGTAACAGCTCTCCGTTGTCGGGCGCGGGAAGATCCGCTCCGGCGGTTGGCAGGCTGAAGCCTGCTCCACCAATTGCCAGGAAGAGTAATAGAAGCTTCATTTGGAAAACCTATAGCCCATGGTAAGTAACACCTGATCGTAGTTCTGCGATTGCCCGCGGTACACGGTAACTCCGCCGCTCAGAAAGTAATGCGCGGCGAAGTTCCAGTCGAGACTCCCGTTGACGAATCGCGCCCGTGTCTGGGTGGTAAGCTGCGACACGAAGTTCTGCTGTCCCGCCAGCACCGAGAGCCGCAGAGACTCGCGCATGTCGCGCGACAGCGATACGGAGTCGTAGTCTCCTCGTCCAAAGGAACTGTTGAAGTGCGAGTAGTGCGCGTCCGCCCGAATGCCGGTGTGCAGAATGTCGTTCATGGCGTACCCGTACATCTGGTTCCAGGAGCCGCTGGGGTCGCCCGTTCCGCTGCTCTTGCCCACGGTGACGTAGAAACTGCCGCGGTACGGCAGGTTGAGATGCACGCCGCCGCTGAGCCCCTGGAAGAGGAGTTTATCCAATAGCCCGGTGCCCACCAGCCGCGGGTCGAATGTCGGAAAACTGCGGAAATAGTTGTCGTTGAGGTCGAAAGAGATGAGCTTCACCGGTTCGAACCGTATGGTCAGAAAACTGCGCGCCAGGCCCGTGCCGGAGGCGGTGAGTTGCAGGGTTGTAGGGTGCGACCGGTCGGCCTGCAGGCTGTGATAAAAGGTGAAAAAGCGCTTCCACGAGAAAGTGTTTTCGAAGAACACGAACTCGCTTTCGGGGCGCCAACTGAGGCGCGACAGGCCGAAGCCGGTGGTGCTCGAGTACTTGAAGCCGTCCCACGACCCACCCTCGTAATTGACAAAGGTCCCTGCCTCCTGCCGGTTGGGGCTGTAGTTCCACGACGTGGGGTCGGGCGTGGTCCCGGCAAACATGCCAAGAGTGACCCGCTTGCTCAGCCGCCGCGCCACATAGCCGCCATCGATGGTGCTGAGGCTGGGCGCCCAAGGCAGGTACATCCGCCCGAAACCGAGTATCCAGTTCGATTGCGGGTTGTTGTAAGTCAGGCCCACGTGGTAAGTCCGGTTGATTAAGTCGTTCAGCGTGGTCTGCGAGGCGCCGCTGGAAGTGGACGATAACTGGAGCCGCGTGTAGCCGTTAAAGCTCCAGTAACTGCCGCCGATGCGCGTCATATCGCCGCGCAACACCAGGCCCAACTGGCTCGAATTTCCGGCCGCGCCCTGGCCAAGGAGGCCGCTGTACTCGAATCCGATGCGGCCGCGAAAGCGGTTGACCTCGGGTAGTGGGGGACGCGGCACGTACTCGCGGGCTTCCTCGTCCACGGGGTCGCCGTCGGTGAATGTGATGGTCTGGGCGTAGTGGTTGCCGCTGCCCATTTTAAGCAGCATCTGACTCTTCTGGGCGTCTTCGGAGGAAAGCTTCGCGTAGTCGCCGGGCTGCGGGACCGCTCCCGGGCTCGTGATCTCGCAGACCGCGGAGGAGTCGGCCACCGAAACCACTTCCAGCTCGATGGTGACATCGGCGCCCTTGCTCACGGTCAGCCGCATCTTCTCGGCGATACCCGCCGCGCGTCCGCCCTCTATATAGACAGTCCCCTCCGCCACGTACTTGATGCGGAAGGTGTCTTTCACCTGCTGCGCTCCCAACGCCCCGCAGAAGAACGCCCACAGGGCCAGGACCACGCACAATCTCTCACGCAGCCTCATTAGCGTCCCCCCGTTGGATGGCAACTGTAACAAGTGGTGGCCGCATACACATACCCGCGAACTCCGCCGTGGTGCGGATCGGTCGCGGCTTGGGTGTGCGTGTGGCAATTGATGCAGGTAAATACCGCATAGTTGGCGGAGTTCGTATGGCAATCTCCGCAGGTGGTCCAGACCTTGTTGTGCGTGCCGGAATAGATCGGGAACCAGGTATGCGTGGCCGTGGCGCCGCTCCAGTCGGTGGTGGTGTGGCACGTCGCGCAGGCGGTGGGGTATCCGGCCGATGCGTGGTTCGGGTTGTTGGTGGTGTTGTATTCGGTTTTGTGGCAGGAGTAACAGTCCGTCGGCGTGCCCGCGAAGACGTTGTTGACGTGGCAGCTTGCGCAGGGCGTGGTGACGTGCGCCCCGGTGAGCGGGAACACGGTGGTGGAGTGATTGAACGTGGCCGGCGACCAGGCCACGGCCGTGTGGCAGACCTCGCAGGTTTGCGGGAATCCCGAGGCCGCGTGCGGCGGGTTGTTGGTCCCGTTGAAATCCGCCAGGTGGCACGAGACACACGTGGTCGGCAGCGTGGCATACTGGCCGTTGCCGTGGCACGCCGAGCAGGCCAGCGGAATATGCGCGCCCACCAGCGGGAACTTGGTGTTGTTGTGGTTGAACACCGCATTCAGCCAGTCCGTGGTGGAGTGGCAGACCGAACAATCCGTGGGAAAACCGGCGGTGACGTGGTTCGGATTGGTAGTTGCGTTGAACGTGGCCAGGTGGCAACCGGCGCACAGCGTCGAAGTATTCACGTAGTCGTTGTTCACGTGGCATTGCGTGCAAGGCGTGTTGACATGGGCGCCCGTAAGCGGGAACTTCGTCGCGTTGTGGTTGAAGGTGGCCGGCGACCAGACCGACGTGCTGTGGCATACGTCGCACGTGGTGGGGAACCCCGAGGCGACGTGGTTCGGGTTGGCCGCCGTCAGGTAGACGTTCATGTGACACGCCGAGCACAGCGTGGGTGTGTTGGCAAACTGGTTGTTCACGTGGCATTGCACGCAGGGCGTGTTGACGTGGGCGCCGGTGAGCGGGAATCCCGAGGTGGCGTGGTTGAAGGTGGAACTCAGCCAGTTGCTCGAGTTGTGACACAGGGAGCAATCCGTCGGAATACCCGCCGCGGCGTGATTCGGGTTGGTGGTGCCCGCGTAATCCTTGGCGTGGCACCCGTAGCAGGTGGCCGGCGTGCCCGCGAAACGGTTGCCCGGGTGGCAACTGGCGCAATCCAGCGCGGCATGCATTCCCACCAGCGCAAAACCGGTGAAACGCGTATGGTCGAACTTCACCGTCAGCCAGTTGTCGGCGGTATGGCACTGCTCGCAGAAAACCGGGAACTTCGCCGCCACGTGGTTAATGGTCGTGGTGTTGCTGAATTCGTTGATGTGGCACGATGCGCAAGCGATCGATAGCCCCGCATACTGCGCGGCCCCGGCGCCTTTGTGGCAGCTCTCGCAATCCACGTTGGCATGCGCGCCCATCAGCGGAAACCGCGCGGAGTGCTGCCGCACGCCCTGGGACTTCACGTCCCAGCCCTTCACGGTATGGCAATCTTCGCACCTGGCGCCCAACTGCCGCCGGTGGATGTCGGCGTGGCAATCGGCGCAGCGCGTGGAAGCTTCCCGGAAGATCATGTTGGCGTGGCACTGGCCGCATTCCACCTTGGCGTGCATTCCCTTGAGCGGATACTTGGTCTCCCGGTTGTGATTGAACTCCGGCACCGCGCGCAGCGGTTTCCAACCGATGGAAGTGTGGCAGTTGCCGCAAGCGATATTCAACGACCCGTGCGGACTGCGGACCGGCCCGCGCTGCATGTTCTGCTGCGCCAGGCCGCCGATGAGCGCCGCGGTCAACAAAATTACCGGCAGCCGCCGCTTAATTTTCGATCTTGGGTCCATGGCAACTCACGCAGTCTTTCGGCGTTGGCTTGTAGAACACCACCGTCCGCCCACTCACTTCCTTTTTGGTGTTGTGACAATCTTTGCAAGGCACCCGTTCGTGAGCGCCGAGCAGCGAGAAACTCGTCTTCTGGTGATCGAATTTACCGGGCTTCCACTTGATGTTGTCGTGACAGCTTTCGCAACCCTGGCTTTCGGACTGCGCGGCGAACTGGCCGGCGTGAACGTCCTCGTGGCACCCCACACACGTGAGTGGTGCGTTCTGAAATACCACCTTGTGGGCGCCGACCGAAAGCGCCGTGGCGCGGTGGCACTGCTCGCAGGCCGCGCCGCGGTGCGCCCCGGTGAGAGCAAAGCGCGTCTTGGAATGATCGAAGGTCGCCACCTGGCGCCATGTCCGCACGTTGTGGCAGACTTCGCAGGCCTGCTTGACAGACGACCGAAGGCGATCGTCTGTCCCACGGACCTGCGGTTGGTGCGGGTCCACGTGGCACCCGGTGCAACTGCGATCGGCAATCTTATAGGCCACTGCGTCGTGGAGTTCCGGCCGCTTCTGGTGGCAATCGCCGCAGGCCGTGGCGATGTGGCCGCCTTCCAGCGGGAAACGCGTTTGGTTGTGGCGCGACAACGTGAACTTCGCCGGTTGGAAACGGTCCACCGTGTGGCAGTCTTCGCAACGATTCCGATTGGGCGCGTCGGCGAACTGTCCGGCGTGTGGGTCACGGTGGCAGTCCATGCATTCCTGGTACCGAACCTTATAGCGGGTCGCCGCGCCCGCTGGCTCGTGACACTTGGCGCAAGTCACCGCGGCATGCTTGCCGAGCAATGGATACAGGCTTTTGGCATGTGACACCACCGTGTAAGTGGAGGGCTTCCAGCCATCGGCGTTATGGCAGCTTGCGCAATCGCCCGCGTCGGCGCGTGCGGCAAATTGTCCCCCATGGATGTCCTTGTGGCAGGCCTTACATTGCTGATGCGCCACCGGGGCCTTGTAGTCGGAGGTCTTATGGCACTTGTCGCAGGTCACCGGCGCGTGCTTACCCAGCAGCGGAAACTTGGTCTTGGAATGGTCGAACGCCGTGAGCGTATTTCTCGCCGGCTTCCAGGCGAAATCGTTATGACAAGAGTTACAGCCCGTGGCGAACGAACCGCGATGCGGGTCCTTGTGACAATCGGCGCACTGCGCAAATGGGATTGGG
>JBEKDV010000026.1:0-37719 GCA_050014175.1 Candidatus Solibacter sp.
GCGCCGAATGAAAGTAGCTTACGACCCCGAAGTGGACGTCCTCAGCGTCGTGCTAAGCGACGCCGCGGTAGCGGAAAGCGATCAGGATAAGCCCGGCGTGATCCTGGACTACGACGCCGGCGGCAACATGGTGAGTTTCGAGATCCTCGACGCTTCGAAGCGCATGGCGAATCCCATGTCCGTCGAGTACGCGGTGACGCCGCCACTTCGCCGGCCCGCATGAGTCTGACTGATGCACCCTCCCCCTACTGCACCACTTCCCGGCCCACCGCCAGATTCAACTGCCCCGCCGCCGTCAGATAGGCGGCCACCAGATTGATGTAGGCGACTACCGTGGCGCGGTAATCGCGCTGCGCGTCCAGATAATCCACCAGCGCCGCCGCCCCGCGCTGATACGAGAAAGCCATGGTGTCCCTCACCCGCGTGGCCGTCGCCAGATATCCATCGGCCCCCTGATAGGGCTTCAGCAGGCTGGCGGAGCTGACCAGCGTGAAGTAAGCCGAATCCACGTCGCTGAACACTTGCGCCGCCGCCGCATCTTTCAGCCGCTCCGCATGCGCGATATCGATCGACGTGCGCGCCTTCTCCCCCTGATTGCGGTCGAAGATGCGCAACGGGATGTTGACGCTGAAACCCATGTAGAGCGGGATGGGCGGATTGCGCGCGAAGTCCACGCCAAAAGTCGGGTCCACGCTGCCGTTGGCCACCGCCAGCTTGTGGTCCGTATGCGCCTTCTCGATGGCCTGCACCGCGGCCTTCAGGTCCGGCCGCGCGGCCTCGGCCATGGCGTGGAACTCTTCCAGCGCCAGCACCCGGTCCGTGAACTCAAACGGGCCGGTGACATCGAACTTGTCCACCGGCGTCTGGTCGTTGAGCATCAGGCGCAGCGTGATCTTGGCGGTGCGCGCGTTGATCAGCGCCGTCTGGTAGTCGCTATCGTATTGCACCTTCTGCAGCAGCTCCCGGTCCAGGTCCACCCGCGCGATGCCGCCCGATTGAAAGCGGCTGCGGAAGATGCCCAGCTCCTTGTTGTAATAATCCAGGTTCGCCTGCGCCTGCACGAGCAGTTGCTTGGCCTGCAGGGTCTGCACGAAGGCGCTGCGCAACGTGAAGATCATGGTGCGTTCCAGGTCCAGTTGCTGCGACTCCGCAATGCCGGTGGCCTTTTGCGCGCTCTCCAGACGCAGCTCCCGCTTGTGCTGGCGCTCGTGCAGATAGTCGAAGGCGACGTAGGGCATCACCGATCCCAGGGGGCGGTAGGGGTTGCCCGAGAAGGGATCGAACTGATCCGCGCTCACCGTCATGTTTGGATTGGGCTTCAGGAAAGCCGTGATTTCCAGCGTCTTCGATTCCGAAATATTCAGTTGCCCGGCCTGCAAGGTGGGGTTGGCGCTTGCAAACCGCGCCTTCACCTGTTCCCAGTTCAGGGCGGTCTGCGCACAGGCCGGCACGGCGGCGCAGACAACGGCCAGGAAAGGAGGGATCAAACGTGTTCTCATCGGACTATCCTCATCGCATCAAACCTGCAACGTGTCGCCCTCGCGCGCGGCGAGAGAGTACAGCACGGGCGAAAGAAATATCGAGAGCAGCAGGCGCGAAGCCAGCCCGGCCACGATCACGATGGCGAACGGCTTCTGCGAATCGCTCCCGATGCCCGTGGACATGGCCGCCGGCAGCAGGCCGAAGCACGCCACCAGCGCCGTCATCATGATCGGGCGCAAGCGCAGCATCGAGGCCTCATGCGTGGCGGTGCGAATATCCATGCCTTCCAGGCGCAGCTTGTTGATGAACGAGTAGAGGATCACGCTGGTCTGCACGGCCACGCCCATCAACGCCACGAATCCGAGCATGGACGAGACGCTGAAATTGGTGTGGGTCACGTAGAGGGCGATCAGGCCGCCCACCGGTTCGGTGATCAGCACGCTGAAGAAGATGATCACCGGGAACTTGAAATTTCCGTAGAGGAAAAACAGAATGGTCACGATCAACAGAACGGTGAGTGGGAGAATGATCTTCATCTGTTCCTGCGAGGCCAGGTATTCCTTGTATTCGCCGCCCCAATCGAACTTGTAGCCGATGGGCAGTTTCACCGCCGCGTCCACTTTGCGCCGCGCCTCGCCCACCGCGCTTGCCAGATCGCGGCCTTCCACGCTGAACTGCACGCCGATGTAGCGCGAATTGGATTCGCGGTAGACGAACGACGCGCCATTCTCCACCCGGATGTCGCAGAACTCGCTGAGCGGCAGATACTGCCCGTCGGGGGTGGCGATGAGCAGGTTCTTGATGGCGGTTTCGTCGCTGCGGAAAGGTTCCTGCATGCGCACCACGAGGTCGAACTGGCGCTCGCCCTGAATGACTTTGGTGGCCGATTCGCCGCCCAAGGCGGTATCCACCATGGTGTTGACGTCGCTCACGTTCAAGCCGTAGCGCGCCAGTTTGGCGCGGTCCGGGGTGACGATCAGGCTGGGCTGTCCCAACTCCCGCACCACGGTGATTTCGGTGATGCCCGGGATCTTGGTGAGGATATTCTTGACCTGGGTGGCTTTCTCTTCCAGGGTAGAAAGATCCTGGCCGAAGATTTTGACGGCGAGCGCGCTCTTGAGGCCGGTTTCGGCCTCGTCCACGGCGTCTTCGGCGGGCTGGGTGTAATTGAAAATCACGCCCGGAAATGCCGCCAGCTTCTTCTGCACCGCCTCGATCAGTTGCGGCTTGGTGCGCAGCTCGCCCGTCCAGGCCTTGTCCGAATAGGGCTTCAGTCCCACATAAAACTCGTTGTTGAAGAAGCCGGTGGGGTCCGTGCCGTCGTCGGGGCGCCCTAACTCGTTGGCCACCGTGGTGACTTGCGGGAAGGCCAGGAGAATATCGCGGATCTCGGGAGAGAGCCTGGACGCTTCCTCGAAGGAAATCGTGTAGGGCGTGGTGGCGCGCACCCACAGCGCGCCTTCATCCAGGTGCGGCATGAACTCGCCGCCGATGAAGGGGATGAGCAGCAGCGAGCTACAGAAGATGGCGAGAATCAGGCCCACCGTCACCAGGCGATTGCGCAGGCACCAGCCCAGCATGCTCCCGTATACATCGCGCACCCACTCATAGACCACCATGTGCGGTTCGTGAACGTGCTTACGCAGGAAGTAGGAGCACAGCACCGGCAAGAGTGTCAGCGCGCACAGCAGAGACCCCAGCAGGGCGAACGACATGGTATCCGCCATCGGCTGAAACAACCGTCCCGAAGGCCCGGTCAGAACGTAGATGGGGAGGTAGCCGGCGATAATGACGGCGATGGCATAGAAGATGGGCCGCTCCACATCGTGGGCGGCGGCGCGGATCACTTCCCCAACGTTGAAATGTTCTTCTTTGTAGTGCGTGGAGAGCTCGCGGAAGATGTTTTCCACCATGACCACGGCGCCATCCACGATGATGCCGAAATCGATGGCGCCGATGGAGAGCAGGTTGGCTGGGATATGGCGCCAATCCAGGCAGATGAAAGAGAACATCAGGGCGAACGGAATGGTGATGGCCACAATCAGCGCGGTGCGCACGCTGAAGAGGAAAGCGCCCAGAATCACCAGCACCAGCAGCATGCCGCGCAGCAAGTTGGCTTCCACGGTCTTGGTGGTCTCTTCGATCAGGCTCTGACGGTCGTAGTAGGGCACCACCTTCACGTCGGGCGGCAGGACGCGTTCGTTCAACTCCTGCGTCATGGCCTCGACGCGGCGCAAAATCACCTGTGCCTGCTCACCCACGCGCATCAGGATGACGCCTTCCACGGCTTCATCCTGCTTCATGTAGCCGAACTGGCCGAGGCGCGGCGCGTGGCCGATTTCGACCTTGGCGACGTCTTTCACGTAGACGGGAATGTGGCCCTTCTGCTGCAAGATGATGTTGCCGATGTCGGCCGTGTCCTTGACCAGGCCGAGGCCGCGGATGTAATAGAACTGGCCGCCCTGGGAGTAAAAGCCGCCGCCGGCGTTGGCGTTATTGTTGCTCAACTGCTGCGAGATCTGCGGCACGGTGAGGCCGTAGGCGAACAGCTTATTGGGATCGAGCAGCACCTGATACTGCATGTCGCTGCCGCCAAAACCCGAATCGTCGGCCACGCCCTGAATGGAGCGGTAATGGCGCTCCACCACCCAATCTTCGATCACCTTCAAATCCTGCGGCGTGCGGTCGGTGCTTTGCAGCACGTAGCGGTAGATCAAGCCGCTGGGGCTGTAGAGGGGGGAGAGGCTGGGCTGCAAGCCGGAGGGCAGGGAGGCGTTGCCGACGCGTTCGAAGGCCTGCTCGCGGACGAAATAGGGGTCCGCGCCGTACTCGAAATTCATCTGCAGGCTGGAAAGCCCGTAGAGCGAGATGGACCGCAGGGAATCCAGTTTGGGAATCCCGTTCATCTCGATTTCGATGGGGATCGTGACCAGGCGCTCCACTTCTTCGGCGGCGTGTCCGGGCCACTGGGTGATGATCTCCACGTGGGTGGGGGAGAGATCCGGGTAAGCATCGATGGGCAGCCTCTGGAACGACACCGCGCCCCAAAGCATGAGCGCCAGCGAAGCGATCACAATCAGGAACCGCTGTTGCAGGGCGAAGGAGACAAGTTTCGCGATCATTCGTTTTGCGCCTTATTGGATGGTGCCGGCGAACTGCAGGAAGAGGCCGCCGGAGGAAACCACGGTTTCCCCGCCCACTAAGCCGCTGGTGATGGCGATCAACCCGTTCTGCTGGCCGGCGATGGCCACCTGGCGCTGGGCGAATTTTCCGGGCTCCATCTGCACGTAGACGATGGGCTCGTTCTTATCGTCGCGCAGCACGGCGGAAACCGGCACCACCACGGTGTTGCCCTGCGTGCCGGTGTGAATCACCGCATCCACAAACATGTCTTTCTTCAGGATGCCGCCCGGATTGCGCGTCACGATGCGCACCGGCGTGGTGCGCGTATTGGGGTCGACGAAGGAGCCGATGTAGGCGACGGTCCCCTGAAAGGCGCGGCCGAGGGAAGGATTGGTTTCCTGGACGGCATCGCCATTGCGCACGCTGGGCAGGTCGCGGTCGAAGATGTGGCCCTGCACCCAGACGGTGGAGACATCGCTGACCATGAAGCAGGCGGTTTGTCCGGCCTGAATCACCTGGCCGGGAGAGACCAGCTTCTGGACGATGACGCCGGAAATGGGCGAGCGCACGGCCAGTTCGGTGTTGATGGCCGTGCCCTGCTGTTCGCCCTGGGCGATCTCCTGCGCGGTGATACCGAAGATGCGCAGGGCTTGCAGGGTGTTCTGCACGTCCGTCGTGGCGTCGTTGTAATCGGCCTGGCTGCTTTCGTAAGCCTGGAGGGCGACGGCGCCATTGTCCAGCAACTCTTTCGTCCGGTCCACGATGCGCTTGTTGAAGGCTTCGCGGTTGCGCGCCTTGCGGTAGGTGGAGACGGCGGCGACCACGTCCGGACTGCCGACGTAGAGTAGCGGATCGCCTAGCTTGACGGGCGTTCCGGTGTCCACCAGGATGCGCGAGATGGGCCCGTTGACCTGGGTGATGGCTTGCGTGGTGTGGTCGGCATCCCAATCCACCGTGCCGGTGGTGTGCACGGCGACGGACCATGTGGTCTTGCCGACCACGACGGTCTTGAGATGGCCCAACTGGTCCGCCGTGAGGGTGAACATCCCCGGTTGCACGGTGGAGGCGGCCTCGGCTTTGCTCTCCGGCTTTTGGAGCTTTTGGAGCATGTGGCAGGCCGGCTGCGAGACGCCCAGCAGCAGGCCGAGGATTGCCGGCCCCAGCGTCCGTTCCCGATAGCGCCAAGACTGTACGCGCATGGCTAAACTTCTCCTCTTTCAATTGCAAATGGATCCGCCAGCGCCTCGTTGGCGTTGGCGAAAGGACATCGGCCGGGGAGTGCTAGAGCGCGGGCGGCGCGCGGGCGGGGCTGGCGGGAAGCTGGACGTCGTGGGCCGTGGCCACTTCGCTGGCGGGAGTGAGCCAGACCACTTCAAATACGGGCGCCAGGCCAGCCGATGCGCTGACTTCCAGAAACTGCAGCGGCCCGGCGTGGCACAGGAGACAGCAATGATCGGAGGCGTGGTGCGTTTCCCGCTCCGAAACCAGCGCGGCAAACTGCGCGGCGCCCGTCACGCACAACAGCAGCACGATCAGCAGTGCTTTCCGGTGCCGGTGGGTGTGGCGCATTATGGCGACAGACTAACAGTATATAAACGTAATCCGCAGCAATTAGGTTACCAAACCCAGGCGGCACGCGGGGCGGACGGGACGAAAACGGCTCCCCAAAGTGCCTCGCATGGGTGATGGTCCACGAAAGAGGACAGGTGTATACTAAATCGGATTTTACGATCCAAATATAAAAATCCCGATTGAGAGGAAAATACCTTGAGAAACTACCGCCGGGGAATCGTGCGGCACCTTCGCCTCACCGCCCTTGGTTTTGTCTATGCCGCCGCGCTGTCCGCCGCCCCCACCCTCACCGGAATCTATAACGCCGCCGGTTGGATGCCTCCGAAATTGCCTAATTCCGGGATTGCCCAGGGCGCCATCTTCACGCTCACCGGGACCGGCCTCGGTCCTGCCACCCTGCAGCAGGTACAGAGCTACCCATTGCCCACCTCCCAGGGCTTGGCCGGAACCTCCATCCAGATGACCGTCGGCAGCGTCACCCTGAACTGCCCTATGATCTACACCGTCGCTTCGCAGGTTGCCGCCATTCTTCCGTCGGCCACGCCCGTGGGAACCGGGACGCTGACACTTTCCTACCAGGGCGCCAAGGGCTCGATTGCCATCCAGGTTTTGGCCGCGAACTTCGGCACATTCACGCTCAACGAGGGCGGCACCGGCCCCGGCGTCCTCACCGACACCTCCTACAATCCCATCACCATGATCAATGCCGCCCATCCCGGCGACTCACTGATTCTGTGGGGCACCGGCCTCGGCGCGGTCACCGGCGACGAGACCGAGCCGCCGCCGGAGGTCGATCTGGGCACCGGCGTGCAGGTCCTGGTGGGCAACCAGCCGGCAACCGTTCAATACGGCGGACGAAGCAGTTCTCCCGGCCTCGATCAGATCAACTTCGTCGTGCCCGCCGGAACCAGCGGGTGCAAGGTTTCGATTGCCGTCGTCGTCAAGGGCGTGACCGGCAACGTGACCACCACCTCCGTCGCCCCTGCCGGGCAAACCACTTGCGGCGATGCGAACGGCCTGCTGACCGCCGCTAACCTGCAAAAGGCCATCGCCAGCGGCTCTCTGAATATCGCGGGCGCGCAGATCAGCCGCGTCGCCGACGGCAACGACACCCTGCTGGCCTATTTCGGTAACCTCCCTCTCAACAGCATCATCCGGTCCTTCGGCGGCTCCTTCCTCCCCTCCATCGGCAGTTGCGTCGCTTATGAGATCGGAGCCAGTTCATTGGTACTGATAGATCCGGTTCAGCCGGCTTATCTGGATGCCGGCCCGAACCTGGTGGTTACCGGACCCGCCGGAACCAAAACCGTCCCGGTAACTACCACCGCGACAATTTCCAAGGGCTATTATGCGTCCGATCTCGCTATCGCGCCTTCCGTTTTTATTCAGCCCGGAGCCTACACGGTTGCCAATGGCTCCGGCGGCGCCAACGTGGGGCCTTTCAACTGGAGCGTGACGCTGCCCAGTCCCGTTACCCCCACCAACATCCCGGCCAGCGTCAATCGCGCCCAGAATTTGACCCTCAATTGGACCGGCGGCGCGGCCTTCCCCATGGTGAGCATCTTCGCCTACAACGGCCTTCTGGTCACGTCGTCGCCGTTGGTGAGTTCCTACGTCTATATCCTGTGCAACGCCAATGGGTCCGCCGGAACATTCACCATTCCATCCGCCATTCTGAACCTGCTTCCCTCCAACGGTTATGGCACCTTGACCAAGACCGGAGTCAACCTCTCGATCGCCGGGATTCCCGAGAGCCACTTCACCGTGGCGGGCTCGCCCGGAATCGATGCCAGCACCTTCACCGTGTTTGTAACCAACGGCGCGGTGCCGACAATCCAATAATCGGCGCGGATCGCTGCCGGCGATAGGTTTGCGGAAAGAAAAAGAGGGCCCGCCCATGGGCCCTCCATTGGTCTTTTAGAATTTTGGCGGGAACTTATACCCGACTCACGTTCTCGGCTTGCAGACCTTTCGGCCCCTGCTTGACCTCGAACTCCACCTCCGAGCCTTCATCCAGGGAACGATATCCGTTGGCCTGGATCGCCGAAAAGTGAACGAACACGTCGTCGCCGCTCGACCGCTGGATGAATCCATAGCCCTTGGCGGCATTAAACCACTTCACAATACCTTTTTCCTTCACGTACCAATCTCCTGATTCATGGTTTGCCACACTCTAAAACGGGGGCAAACCACCGTGCTTGTCGGACCGGGTCCGGCTGCGTACGGTATTCTCTCAGATGGCGATAGTATTTTCAAGCACCTTTCGGGAGCGGTGGTGAACTGTGAACGAGCCGGAACTGATCTCGAAATTACGGGCACGCGCGGCGCTGCCGCCGGCGGCTGGCGTGGTACTGGGCATCGGCGACGATTGCGCCATCGTGCGGCCCCGGGGGGCGCGCGAAGACTGGCTCTACACCACCGATCTGTTGATCGAAGGGACCCACTTTCTTCGCGAAACTCACGCGGCGGCGGATGTGGGCTGGAAGGCGCTGGCGCGCGGCCTCAGCGATATCGCGGCGATGGGCGGCGAGGCGCGCTTTTGTCTGCTCTCCCTGGCGGTGGCCGATTGGGTGGACGCGCGCTGGCTGGACGGGTTCTACAACGGGCTGCTGGCGCTGGCCGGGCGCGCCGGGGTGGCGTTGATCGGCGGGGACCTGGCGCGGACGGAGCGCGTCATGTGCGACATCGTGGTGGCGGGGACGGTGCCGCGCGGCAAAGCGTTGCGGCGGGACGGGGCGCGCTCGGGCGACGCGATCTATGTCTCCGGCGCGCTGGGCGGGTCGGCGCTGGGCCTGGCGGCGGGGCGCGGCAGGGCCTGGTTGAGACACAAGCGGCCCCAGCCGCGCCTGGCGCTGGGGCGGTTTCTGCGCGCCCGGATAGGCGCCACCGCGGCCATGGACCTCAGCGACGGGCTTTCGTTGGATTTGCACCGTTTGTGCGCGGCTTCCGCGCTGGAGGCGGAAATCGCGGCGCCGCCCTTGTATCGCGGGGCATCGCTCCAACAGGCGCTGCACGGCGGGGAGGATTACGAATTGCTCTTCACGGCGCCGCCGCGCGTCCACGTTCCCCGCGCATTCGAGGGGCTGCCGCTGACGCGAATTGGTACCATGCGTAAGGGAATCGCGGGCGCCGTCGAGATGGGTGGCGCTCCGCTCCCGCCGCTGGGCTACGACCACCTGCGCCACCTGTGACTAATCCGCCGGATCCACAGCCCGTGCTGGATGCGGGTTAAACTCTAGACTTGATCGTCACTCTCACCATTAATCCCACGATTGACCGTGTGATCAGCGTGGACCGCCTGGCGTTTGAAGACCGGGCCTACATCAATTCCAGCCACGAGTCGGCGGGCGGGCGGGGCATCAACTCATCCAGCGTGATCCACTCCTTCGGGGGGCAAACGCTGGCGGTGCTGATTTGCGGGGGCGCCGCCGGCAAGCGGCTGGAAGAACATTTGCAGAGCGACGGCCTGCCGTTTCTGGTGGTGCCCGTGGCCAACGAGATCCGCACCAACCTCACCATCACCGACAGGCACGGGCTCACCGTGAACCTCAACGAGGTGGGGCCTACGCTATCGAAGGAGGAAGTGGCGCGGGTGGAGCGGGCGGTGAAGGAGACGCTCGACCGCGCCTCGTGGCTGTTGATGTGCGGCAGCCTTCCGCCGGGCGTGCCGGCCGAGTTTTACGGGAGGTTGATCGCCGCGGCGCGCAAGAAGAAGGTGAAGACCCTGCTGCATGCCGATGGGGAGCCGCTGCGCCTGGGAATCGAGGAGCGGCCCACACTCACCACGCCGAATCAACAGGAGGCGGACCGCCTGCTGGGACGCACGCTATTGACGCGCACCCACTATCTGGAGGCGGCCGAGCGGATCCGCACCATGGGGCCGGAATCGGTGGTGCTCTCCCTCGGCAGCCGCGGCGCCGTGGGCGCGTTTCGCGAGGGTCTGTTCGAGGCGCTGCCGCCCAGGGTGGACGCCGTGTGCCCCATCGGCGCCGGCGACGCGCTCTCGGCGGCGTATACCTGGGCCATGGAACGTAAGAACAATGCGGTGGAAGCGCTGCGCTGGGGTGTGGCCGCGGGTACCGCCTCGGCACGATTGCCGGGCATGAATTTCGCCAGCCTGGCGCAGACCGAGGAGATCTACAAGCAGGTCGAACTGCGGCGCGCGGAATAGGGTGTTACACTGCGGGTAGTAATGCTCCTTGACCTGAAGTTGGTGATCCGTCTGCAGGAAATCGATAATCGTCTTGCGGAACTCGCGCGCGAAATCGCCGCCCTGCCCAAACACATCGCTGAAATCGAGAAGAAACTGGTTGCCCACGAGCGCAAGCTCGATGCCGATCGCGCCGCGCTCGCGGCCAATCAAAAAGAGCGCAAGAAGTGTGAAACCGACATCCCGGTCCAGGAGCAGAAGATCTCCAAGCTCAAGGATCAGATGATCGGCACCAAGACCAACGAGCAGTACCGCGCCTTCCAGCACGAGATCGAATTCTGCCAGAAGGAAATCCGCAGGCTGGAAGACCGCATTCTGGAAATGATGGGGGAATCCGAGCCGCTGGAGAAGAACGTGAAGGCGGCGGAAGCGGCGCTCAAGGAAGAGAAGGCGCAGGTGGAAGGCGAGAAGTCCGTGGCCCGCGAGCGCACGGCAGTGGACCGGAAGGCGGCCGGCGAGTTGCAGACCGAGCGGGCAAGTATCGCCAAAGAAGTCACGCCGTCCACCTACCAGCAGTATGAACGCGTGCGCAAGGGACGCCGCGGAATTGCCGTGGCCGAGGTCGTGGAGGGCCGCTGCACGGCATGCCACATGGCGCTGCGGCCGCAGTACTTCCAGGACGTGAAACGTACCGAATCGATTCTCTTCTGCGAGAGCTGCCAGCGCATTCTGTACTACAATCCGCCGCAGGCGTTCGACGATCTGGCCGCCGGCGAGGGCGGCAAGCGCGTGGAGATGGGCGAATAGGCGCGGAGAATACGAGTGTGGCAGGGGCATAATCTTCCGCCCGTCGCCCCGCTTTACGCCGCGTAAAAGCTCAAGGCGTTGTCGCCGTGCTTCACCATCCGCGTGCGATGCAGCGCGCCGTAGGCATCCTTCAGCTTCAAATGGATCGAGTGCTGCGCGATCGCCAGCGCCGGCGGGTGGACGCCCAGCAGCTCCAGCGCGCCCGTGTATTCGTCCGCCTGGCCGTAGGGCGGGTCCAGGAACACGATCCCGGCCGGGCAGCGCTCCAGGGTGACCAGCACCTTCCCCGCCAGGATCGTAGCCCGCCGCTCCACCCCGAGCGACGCCAGATTCTTGCGGATGGCGTCCAGCGCCCGCCGGTCGCGCTCCAGAAACCAGGCGTGCGCCGCGCCGCGGCTCAGCGCTTCGATGCCCACCGCGCCCGTCCCCGCATAGGCGTCCACGAAACTGGCGCCGGAGATCCGCGTTTGCAGGATGTTGAACAGCGCCTCGCGCACCCGGTCCGCCGTGGGGCGCGTGGCATCCCCCGGAATGCTCTCCAGGCGGCGCGATCGGAACTGCCCGGCAATGACGCGCATCAGCCCACCGTCACCAGGCCGTAGCGGCGCTGCCAGTGGTCGCGGATGTAGGCCACGGCGCGCTGCAGGTCGTCTTCCGAGGGCGGGCGCGCGATGAAATCCACCGCGTCGCGCCGCGCGATCTCCAGGATTTCGGCATCGCGCAGGATGTTGGCGATGCGCAGGCTGGGCAGGCCGGATTGTTTCGTCCCGAAGAATTCCCCCGGACCGCGCAGCTTCAAATCCATCTCCGAAATGTGGAAGCCGTCGGTCGATTCCACCAGCGTCCGTATCCGTTCCCGCGCCGCATCGTTCATTTTTTCGGTCACCAGCAGGCAGTAGCTTTGCGCCGCGCCGCGGCCCACGCGGCCGCGTAGTTGGTGCAATTGCGCCAGGCCGAAACGCTCCGCCTGTTCCACCACCATCACGCTGGCGTTGGGCACGTCCACGCCCACTTCGATCACGGTAGTGGAAACCAGGATCTTCACCTGCCCGTCCTTGAAGCGCTGCATGACGCTTTCCTTCTCGTCGGCGCCCAGGCGGCCGTGCATCAGGCCCACCGCGATCTCCGGGAAGACCTCGCGCGCCAGGTGCTCGTACTCCTTTTGCGCGGCCTTCATCGCCTGCGTCTCGGATTCCTCGATCACGGGGTACACCACGTATGCCTGCCGGCCTTCGTCGATCTGCGCCTTCATGAAGCTGTACACCTTTTCGATATGGTCGCTGGTGGAATGCCTGGTGACGATGGGCTTGCGTCCGGGCGGCATCTCGTCGATCACGCTGACATCCAGATCGCCGTAGATGGTCATGGCGAGGGTGCGCGGAATCGGCGTCGCCGTCATCACCAGGACGTCCGGGGTGACGCCCTTCTGCACCAGGCCGAGGCGCTGCAGGACGCCGAAACGGTGCTGCTCGTCGATGATGGCGAGGCCCAGCTTTTTGAACTCCACGTCCTTCTCGATCAACGCGTGCGTGCCGATGGCCACGTGCACCAGGCCTTCGGCGAGCAGTTTCTTGAGCTGCACCTTTTCCCGGCCGGTGAAACTGCCGGTGAGCAGCGCGGTGACGTACCCCAGCTTGCCGAGAATCTGTTTGAAGGTGAAACTGTGCTGCGTGGCCAGGATTTCGGTGGGCGCGAGCACCGCCACCTGATAGCCGTTTTCGATGGCGATCACCGCGGCTTCGGCGGCCACGATGGTCTTGCCGCTGCCCACATCGCCCTGCAAGAGGCGGTTCATGGGATGCCCCGCGGCCATATCGGCGGCGATCTCCCCCAGCACCCGCTTCTGCGCGCCCGTGGGCTTGAACGGCAGCATCGCCTTGACGCGCTCGCGGACCCGGTCGTTGAGTTCAAAGGCGATGCCGGGGACGGCGCGCGCCTTGCCGCGCTTCAGGGCGACGCCGCATTCCAGCCAGAAGAACTCCTCGTAGATCAGCCGGAACTGCGCCGGTGTGCGGAAGGCATTGAGCAGGCGCAGATCGCTTTCCGGCGGCGGGAAGTGGATGTCGCGCAGAGCGGTCCAGCGGTCCGGCATCTTGAGGCGGTCGCGCAGGAACCTGGGCAGCCAATCGTCCACCGGATCGATGGCTTGCAGGATGCGGTGCACCAGGGTGCGCAGAATCCTGGTGGTGAGCTTGCCCGTGCCTTCGTAGATGGGCACGACGCGCCCCACGTGCAGCGTGGCTTCGCCCTCGTCCTCGTCGCCGGAGAGAATTTCGAATTCGGGGTGCAGCATGGTCAGCTCGCCCGCATAGCTATCGAATTCCACCTTGCCGAAGAGCGCCACTTTCATGCCTTCGGCCAGCACGTTGGCCAGGTAGCCGCCATGGAACCACTTGCCCACCAGGATGGCGCGGGAGGCATCGGTGAAGCGGGCTTCGAACATTCCCAGGCTGCGCCGCTTGAATCCGCTCATTTTGACGGCGCGCACGGTAGCGATCACGGTGGCCATCTCGCCCGGCGCGAGCTGGGCGATGGTCTTCATGTTGGAGCGGTCCTCATAGCGGAAAGGCACGTAGCCGAGCAGGTCTTCCACGGTAGTGAGACCCTTGGCTGCGAGCATCGCCGCGCGCGCCGGTCCGATTCCTTTGACGGAGGTGAGGGGAGTGGTGAGGTCCATGCCTCGTTCCCCCAGTGTACAATGCTCACGTGAAAACAATTTTCGTATTATTGGCCGCCGCCCTCTGCGCGCCGGCCGCCGACCTCCGCGTGGGCGTGATCGGGACCGACACGTCGCACGTGCCCGCGTTCGCCAAACTGCTGAATGGCGACGCCAGCGCGCCGGACCACATCGCGGGCGCGCGCGTCGTGGCGGCCTACAAGGGAGGCAGCAAGGACCTGGAAGAGAGCATCGGCCGCGTCGATCAATACGCCGACGAGGTAAAGACCAAATACGGCGTGGAGATCGTCCCCGACATTCCGGCGCTGCTCGCCAAAGTGGACGTAGTACTGCTGGAGAGCCTGGACGGGCGCGTCCACCTGGAGCAGGCGCGGCCGGTGATTGCGGCGCGCAAGCCGCTCTTCATCGATAAGCCGCTGGCGGCCACGCTGGAGGATGCGCGGGAAATCGCCCGGCTGGCCAAGGCGGCGGGCGTGCCCTGGTTCAGTTCGTCGAGCCTGCGCTTTGGCGGCATCGGAGCGGCCATGAAACAACTGCCCGGCCTGACGGGGGCCACCACCTGGGGCCCGGGTCCCTTCGAGCCGCATCATCCGCTGGAATTGGCGTGGTACGCCATTCATCCGGTGGAACTGCTGTACACCATCATGGGGACGGGGTGCGAGAGCGTAACGCGCACCGCCGGGAAAGATGTGGACGTGATTGTGGGGCGTTGGAAGGACGGGCGTATCGGCGTGGTGAACGCGGTGCGGCCGTATAGCGACTACGGCGCCGTGGCGTTTCGCGGGCGGGAATCGGTGGAGAGCCATCCAAAGGCCGCGGCAGCGGCCGACTACCGGCCGCTGGTGGTGGAGATTGTGAAGTTTTTCCAGACGGGGCAGCCGCCGGTATCGAACGAAGAGACGCTGGAGATCTTCGCGTTCATGGATGCCGCCCAGCGCAGCAAGCAGCAGGGCGGCGGACCCGCGGCGCTCCGCTAACTAACGTGGGCTGCTGCTACGGCGGTGCAGGCGGCCCACGGCGATCATGGCCAGGCCACTGAGAATCAGGATAACCGCGGCCGGTTCCGGAGCGGGCGACGGTCCGCCATCGTTGTGGGCTTCCATGATCGTCCCCATCAGGTTCTGCACCGCGGTGCCGCCGTTGACGGTGACGTTGTAGTAGACGATCCCTGAGGCGGAGATCTTGCCAACGCTGGCGGCTTCGTATTGCTGGGCGGCCAGTAAGACCGCGGGGTTGGTTGGGTTGTTTGGATCGGTGGATTGGGAAACCGAGCCGGTGGTGGCGGTGGCCGTGCCGAATCCATCGCCGTTGTTCTCGATGATGTCCCAGATCGCCAGTTGCAGGCCCGCTCCCTGCGTTTGCAGGGTGGTGCCCGTATAAGTGGGCGCCGAGGGCGACTCGTATTGCAGCAACCATGCCACCCGTTCGAGGTTGGCCGTATCGGGGTAATCCATGGTTGTGTTGTAGCTTGTGTTGAGGTAGATGTCGGTGAACAGCTCTACGCAGAAAACCACGCGGTTATAGCCGTCCACCGTAATGTTGATTCCGCCCGCCCAGTAGATCTGGGTGGGGGTTCCATTCTCGTCAATATACAGGGATTGTTGCAATCCCAGACTCGAATCGACTCCGCTGACGAGGATCGTGTCCGCCACGGCTGGACAGACCCCTAACAGCGCGAATAATAGAAATCTCCCGAGTACCATCAAACGCAGAATAAATGTGCGGCGGGGGGAAGCGTAAGTTGCCGTGCCCCGGACTGGGTACCGGGCCTGTACTGGGCTGCCGGTGCGTACGGGCGAGGTTTTAGGACTGACCATAGTTAACTCGGGGCGGTGCTCCGCTAACGCGGGCTGCCACGGCGCAGGCGGCCCACGGCGATCATGGCCAGGCCACTGAGAATCGGGACTGCGGCAGTGGGTTCGGGGATTCCCGGTCCGGAGGTGACCTGTTGGCCCATCGGCATCTGTACCGTATTGCCGTTCGAATCGGTGTTGTGGTAGACGGTGCCTGACCTACTGGTCTTGCCCGCGCTGAGGGTTTCGTATTGCTGGGCGGCGACTAAGACCGCGGCGTTGGTGGGATCGGCGGAGTTGGTGGATTGGCTGATCTTGCCGGCGGGTGGTTCCGTTATCGTCGATCCAGAGGGAGTTCGTCAGTCCCACGTTCGGATCGATGCTGACCGTGATTACCGTCGTCGCCAGTGCCGGATATGCAGTCAAGAGGGCTAGGGATAAGATTATTTTGCGTACCATCAAGGGAAGAATAAACATGCGCCGGGGGGAAGCGGAAATTGGCGGACGCCGGAGTGCGTACCAGGCGTGTACTGGGCTTCCTTTACGCACGGGCAAGGTTTTAGTACTCACCATAGTTAACTCATCTGCCGGAAACCGTGGGCCTTGCGGAGTTGGATACACTGTAGGTATCCATGTCCAAACTGCTGGAGGGCAGGTTTGCCCTCATTCTGGGTATTGCCAACAAGTGGAGTCTGGCGTATGCGATCGCGCAGGCGTTCTCGCGCGAGGGCGCCACGCTGGGATTGACCTATCTGGGCGAGCGCCAGAAGGATGCCATCGAGGATCTTTCGAAGGATCTCCGTGTGGCCGCGATCCTGCCGTGCGACGTGACCAAGGATGAAGACCTGGAGGCGCTGACGCAATCGCTTCTCGGGCTGAAGCGGCCCCTGCACGCGGTGGTGCACAGCCTGGCTTTCGCCAATCGGGAAGATCTGACGCGGCCGTTTCTCCAGACCAGCCGGTCGGGCTTTCTGCTGGCGCAGGATGTCAGCGCCTATTCGCTGGTGGCGGTGGCGCGCGCGGTGGCTCCGGCGATGACCGAAGGCGGCTCGTTGAGCACCCTGACCTACCTCGGCTCCACCCGCGTGGTGCCCAACTACAACGTGATGGGAGTCGCCAAGGCATCGCTGGAAGCGGCGGTGCGCTATCTGGCCGGTGAAATGGGTGAATCCAGGATTCGGGTGAACGCCATTTCGGCGGGGCCGATCAAGACGGCATCGGCGCGGGCGATTAAGGATTTCTCCACCATTTTGGACACCATTCAGACGCGCGCGCCCTTGCGGCGCAACACCGATCCCGCGGAAGTGGCCGATACGGCGGTGTTCCTGGCGAGCGATTTGGGCCGCGGGGTCACGGGAAATTGCATGTTTGTGGATGCCGGCATGCAGATCATGGGCTTCTGACGCGATAATAGAGGTTCGAGCCCCAAATATGAAAGTCGAAGTGGTTCTCACCGAAGCCGATATCGCACAGGAGTTCGCGGAGGCAATCGAAGCTCGCGATCTGCCGGAGAAGTTTTTCTTCTGGTTCACCCGCTCGGCGGCGGAGTGGGCGGCGCTGGGCGAGCACGCGGAACTTTACGGCGGTCTATGGGAGACCTGGAAGGAGATCGCGGCCACGGCTCCGGAGATGGCGAAACACTTCGGCGGCAAGGTGCCGGTGATCAGCTTTGGAAGCGGCAACGGCGCGCGCGACCGACTGTTGATGGGCGCGCTCAAGGATGCGGGAGCGGCGTGCCAGTACTTCCCGGTGGACGCCAGCCAGACGATGCTCGAAATGGCCTGCGCCGGGGCGGACGACGAAGACATCGAAACCACCGGGATCAAGGCCGATATTTCGAGCCCGGTGCACCTGATCTATGCCGCCGATGCGGCCGATCCGCCGCGCCTGTTCATCTTCTCCGGCAATACCGTGGGCTCTTTCGACCCGCTGGCGGAGATCCGCTACGTGGCGCAGTGCATGAAGCCGGGGGACCGGCTGATCATCGACGGCGAAATTCACGATGCCGGGAAAACCATGGCGCGGCGCGACAATCCGGCGGCCCGCAAGTTTCTGGCGGCGCTGTTGGCCTCGGTAGGCATCTCGGACTCCGATGGGGAGATCCGCTTCGACCAGAAGACGGATTCGCGGCACCAGGGACTGCACCTGATCACGCGTTACTTCCGCGCGGCGCGCGATCTTTCGGCGACCGTGTCCGGGGAAGAGATCCAGTTGGAGCGTGGCGAGCGCATCGGCATGAACTTCCAGTATGCTTTTACGCCGGAGGCCTTCCGCTGGCTGCTGCACGATCACGGCGGGCTGGAGATCGTCCAGGAATACGGCAGCCCGGATGCGCGCTTTTTGACCGCGGTGTGCCGCAAGTAACGCACCCCAGGAGCATCGTGGGATAGGCTTCAGCCTGTCAATCCGAGCGGAGCTCGGACTGTCGTTCCTTTAGGGTTTCCGCGGTTGACTGCCGCGCGCGGCGCCCGGTTTCGGAGGCGGAATCTCCGCTGCCGCGCTTTCCCACCGGAACATCTGCCAGCGCAGCTCCCGGTGCAAGGCAATGGCGATCAGGAATGGCGCGGCATAAGGGATCACATTCACCACCATGTACTCGCCGAAGCGCAGAAGCCAGCTTGCCGCCTGGCCCTGCGGCGGATAGAACTGGGCGGCGACCTTGTGCGCGGAAATCTGCACGAAGCAGACCACCAGGACGATTTCCAGAATCGTCACCAGCACGGTGCCCTGAATCAACGGCCATAAGGCGCGGCGGATTCCGGGAGCCGCCAGTACGATGGCCCAGAAAACCGGCAAGCTGAAGGTGAAGGCGGTCACATCCGACCGCGGCATGTCGAACTCGATGGAGTGGACCTGCGCCCCCGTGGGATGCTCCGGCGAAGGCGGCAGCACAATCTCCATGGGGACGCGAAAGCTCCAATCGCCGGATGGCGTTTCGGTGACCAACTCACGGGCCACCGCGCTGCCGTAAAACAGGCTGCCCGACACTTCCAGGGCGCCGCGCAGGAAAAACAGCAGCGGGTTGACCAGAAAAAACCACCAGACGATCAATAGCGAGATCAGCAGGGCCGAGCCGCGCAGCAGAAACCGGGTCTGCGGTTTAACGGCCGGCATTCGCCACAGCCCCAAGGCGGAAGACACGATTCACCCACAGCCAGAAAACCACCATCGTGTCCAAAACCAGGAGCGTCTCCCAGAGGTATCCGTGCGCGAAATCGAACCAGGTCAAGCTGTATTGACCGATGTAGTACAGGCTGATAAATCGCACGATGTTCACCACCTGGATGATCAGGCTGCCGGCCAGCAGGCCGAGGGCTTTCTGTCTGCGCGGCGCGGGAAACGCCAGGACGGCGGACCATAACAGGAAGGTCACGTTGACGGCGTTACAGCCGTCGCGCATCTCCACCGCGAATCCGGCGGCGGGATCGCGCAGCACCGCCCCCTGGATGAGCGTTTTCCCGCCGCAGATATGAATCAGCCCACCGGCGACTTTCACCAGCGCGCGCGAGAATTGTTGGTCGATCTTCTGCGCCGGCGGCGTCATCAGCACACCGAAAGCAGAGAGGAAACAGACCCCGAAAATAGCCGCGAACCGTCCTGGCCGGATAGAACCAGCCCCTGTCCGGACCACTCCGGCGGACGATCGCGACGGCGGGCGGGAAGAGGTCAAGCCAGCGACTCCCCGGCACTACGGAATTGCGGTTGAATATAGCGATCCAGGATCATTGCGTATTGTAAACCGTGGATCTTCGCTAAGCAATGGGGCTCTTTTCAGTGGGTTCCCGAGGGTCTGGGGCCGCTGTGGGATTCCCCGCCAAATCGCTCCAGGCGCGGGCTGTCGTGGTTAGAGCGGATTAATGTCCAAAAAAGCCTTGCTTTGCGGCCAGCCTTACCTTATGATACCGTTTGGTCGGAAATTGCCGTCTCGCGACGCGTGTACCCTACGTGCGAAGCGAAATACCGGCTGAACGGACATCCTAGAGGAGAAGGTTGAATGCGCATAGTGAGTTGGCGGGTTTTCCCGGTAGTGCTCGCGGCCTTGCTTGGCCAGATCGCTCCGGCGGCCGAGACATTGAAGCCCGGGTCGGTGCGGCCGGCTGAGACTGGCAAAGCACGCGATCCCGAGTTCATAAGGGCTAATAAGATGGCGATGTTTGCCGCCAAGGCGAATCCGGCCGTCGATCCCAACAATGTGGCTCCCCCGACGGGTGCGATTCTGGACCTGAATGGCACGCCGATACCCCATACATTCCAGTCGTATTCAGTTAGCTTCGTTGCCAACCTCACGAGTACCGCAATTACGTTCGCATTCCGGGAGGACCCAGCCTTTCTATCGCTCGAGCAAGTGACGGTTGTCGACCAAACGGTTTCCGGCCCAAATCTGCTGACGAACGGTGATTTCTCGGGTGGAACCAACGGCGGGACGGCTGTGGGCTGGACCTACGCCAACATATACGGGGCATCGGCTGGAGGAGTGGTGAATACGTCGGGCTGCGGGGGGCCTCAACCTGCGGGAGCCTGCTGGTATGATGGCGCGGTGCAGGCGTACGATGCCATCAGCCAGAACGTCACCACGGTCGTCGGACACACCTACAAAATTTCGTTTTACCTGTCGGACAACGGTCCCTATTCCACTTTTTCCAGCCTTAGTACGAACGGCAATGTGACGGGCACCGGGGGCAACGGAGTCGATGTGCTGGTGTATGCCCAGGCGGGGCTGCCCGCGGCGGCGGGCGCAACCTCCACGGCGAATGCCGCGCCGGCGCTCTCCACTGGCGGCTTGTTCCTGCTGGGCCTGTTGCTTGCCGCCGCGGGATGGGTTCAGGTGCGCCGCAGTCTGCACGCATCGTCCTAGAGTCGGTTTCAGCTCGTCTTAGCCCGTCTTAGCTTTGTAGTGCGGCGCTTATGGCCCCGCTCTCGCGCCACAGTGACTCCGGCCATAGCTGGGTTTCCAGCTATTTTTCCGGAGTTTCCAACTCTCTACCCGGGGGACCGTAGTCAACCCTTGGCGGCGGGATTCAACACCGCCTGGATGGCATCGGCGAGACTGGTCACCAGCCGGTCCGGGCGCGGCGCCTGGAACCGCTCCATGGCCCGCTCCGCTTCCCCTGCGAATCCCCAGACTCCCACGACGATTCGGATCCCCGGAAAATGTATGCGGAGCTGATGACTGAGGGTCCTGGCATGGGTAAACGCGAATGGCGGCAGGGCGCAAACACAGAAGATATCGTCCGCGGCCGGTTGTACGAACGCCAACTGCTGCAAGCCGGGGTCCGCCGCAAGCGTAATCACGGCGCCGCCGGAGTTCTCCAGCAGCAGGGCCAGCATGGCCGCGGTAACCTCATCGGCCTCATCGCTGGCCGCCAGGCAGAGTACGCGGCCGCCGGGCGCCCCCGGTTTGCCATCGCCGGCGGCTTCGGCCTCCGCAAATCCGGACTTTCCGGCTCGTTCCGCAAGCTCGGTCAACATCTCCTTGATGCTCAGGAAGAGGAATTCCTCGCGATCCGGGTCGAGCGCTCCCTTATGCCTGTCGTGTTCGGCCAGGGTGAGGGCCGGGATGACCACCGAATCGCAGAGTTGGAGCAGGGAGTGGCCAGTCAGGTAGCGGTCGAGCACGGTTCTGGCTTCCTGGTCGTCCATGGCCAGAAGGCGCTGATAGAACTGGGCTTCCTCCGCCAGGGCCGGTTCATCGCCCAGCAGGATGTGCAGAAACCAGAACTGAGGGACATAGCGGCCTAACACCACGACGCAGACGGTGAGCGGAGTGGAGAGGATCAGGCCCGCCGGCCCCCAGAGGACAGTCCAAAACACGGTGGCCAGAATAAGGGCCAGGGACGAGACCCCGGTATGCGTCCCATAAAGCCTGGGTTCCACCCAATTGCCGGTGACAAGTTCGAGAGTGCCGAACATCAGGAACACCAGCAGCGGATGCATCCAATCGTCGAACACCGCCAGCGAAAGCATCAGGGGCAGCGCGGCGGCGACCATTGATCCGACGTACGGCACAATGCGCAGAATGGCCGCGACCGCGCCCCACAAGACGGGATAGGGAACGCCGATCAGGAACAGGCCCGTGCCGCACAGAACACCGAAGACGGCGTTGACCAGGAGTTGCAGCAGGAGATAGCGGCTCACCCTGCGGGTGGCGTCGTTCAGGGCCTGCGTCATGACGTTGAGCTGGCTCACTCCTACAAGGCGGAAGAGGCGATCGCGCAAGTCGTCGTGTCCGACCATCAGGAACAGACTGAAGATCAGCACCATGCCGAGCACTCCCAAGGGTCGAAGGAACGGTTGGATCAGGTCGCGCACGTAGAGCAATTCGTTGGCGGGCGCTTCCACGACCTGGACCGGAAGGGGACGGCTTGGGACGATCGGGGCGATGCGCCGTCCAGCGCGATCGCCGGCCGCCGGGGGCACAACGGGTGTTGGCGGGGTCGCCAGTTCTTTCCCCAGCGCCTTTACGCTGGCGGCGGCGCGTCCAACGGCTCCCGTGCGGGGAGCGCGGATGGCCTCCAGTTTCTTGTTGATGTTCTGCTGATATTCGGGAAGCTGGTTGGCCACGTCAACCAGTTCATTGAAGATCACCCACGCGCCGGCGATGGCGCCGGCCATCGACAGCAGCAACACCACGAGCGCCGCGGGGACGCGTCCCAGGCGCATTTTCGCGAGCCAGGCGATAGCCGGCGCCAGAATCAGCGAGAGTATAACGGCCAACGCGAGGGGGATGAGGATGTCGCGGGCCAGGTACAGTACGGCAACCACGGCCACCAGAATGGCGATGTTCCGAATGCCGGAGGAGACGGGCGATTTGGGATGTGCCATCATTTGAGAACGATCAAGTGCGACTTGGAGCCGAACCGGTTGGTATAGGCCCGGGTGAATTCAGCGCCGAACAAAAAGACCTGGGCCGAGGAATACACCCAGACCAGGAGGATGACGAGCGATCCGGCGGCTCCATAGGTGTCGGTGAAGCCGGCCCCGGCGAGATAAAGTCCCAGCAGAAACTTGCCCGCGGTGAAAATCAGGGAAGTGAATACGGCGCCGATGGCCACATCGCCCCATTCCAGGGAAACGTTCGGCATCATCTTGAAGATGAGGGCGAAGAGCACCGTGATGGCCACGAAGGAGACCAGCCACCCGGTGGCCTGGCTGAGAAGGTGGGGCGGATTCGCGGCCGGGTTCAGGAACTTGTATGCGGCGGACACCCAAAGGTTCAAAGTCAGCGACGCCAGCAGGTAAACGCCGGCGCCCAGCACGATGGCGAGCGATAGAAAACGGTCTTTGACGATGTTGTAGGCGCTGCGGGCATGGCTCCAGGTGGGATCGTCGGGAACCTGCCACACGGTGTTCAGGTCGTCGCGGAGTTCGTTGATGGCCGCGGTGGCGCCGAAAAAGAAGGTGAACAGCCCAAGCACCGTGGCCGCAAGCCCGTGCTGGGACCGGTGGGCGCCTTCCACGATGGTCTGAATCAACATGGCGCCTTCCGGGCCCAGCATGTCGCGAGTCTGCCAGAGTAGGCCCCCTTCCGCCGTCTTGGCGCTGAACGCAAAACCGGCGATGGCAAGCATGATCACCAGGCTGGGGGCCAGCGAGAGGGCCATGTAGTAGGCCAGCGCCGCCCCCATTCGCGGTGCGCGGTCGCTATACCAGTATTCACCGGTGACGCGCAGGAGCGGCCCAACCTCTCGGAGGGGAATGGAAGCCATGGTTTCCACTGTCTGGCTCAAGGAGCCCGTCACTTCCCGAGATCGGGTTCTCTGTGGCCGGCGCCCTCGCACCCCGGACACTGGCCCGTGCCCGCGCAATTGGTGCACTGGCCGCCATTCCCCGTGCCCTTGCACATGGTGCACTGGCCCGATCCGCCGCACACTTCACACTTCTCTTTACATTCCGTCACGATGCCCTGTATAGCACGGAACCCCGTGGATGCGGGGGGCTGAATCGCACGGATCGACAAACGGAATGCCTGGCTACACCAAATCGCGGTGCTGGCACGCTATCGTATAGTCATGAAAGCTCTGGTCAAAAGCAAGAGCCAGCCAGGCCTGTGGCTGGAGGACGTGGACCCTCCCGAGATCGGCATCAACGACGTGCTGATTCGGGTGTTGAAGACCGGCATCTGCGGCACCGATGTCCACATCTACAAGTGGGACGAGTGGGCGCAACAGACCATTCCCGTGCCGATGGCGATCGGCCACGAGTTCGTCGGCCGGATTGAAGCGGTGGGGTCGAATGTGGCCGATTTCTTCCCCGGCGATATGGTCAGCGGGGAAGGCCACGTGGTCTGCGGGCGCTGCCGCAACTGCTTCGCCGGCCGGCGCCACTTGTGCGCGCACACCAAGGGGGTGGGCGTCAACCGTCCGGGGGCTTTCGCCGAATACATCGCGCTGCCCATGACCAACATCTGGCGTCACCACGATGGCATCGATCTCGACGTGGCGGCCATCTTCGATCCCTTCGGCAACGCCGTGCACACGGCGCTCTCGTTCCCGGTGCTGGGCGAGGACGTGCTGGTTACCGGGGCGGGCCCGATCGGCATCATGGCCGCGGCGGTGGCACGGCATGCCGGGGCGCGCTTCACGGTGATCACCGATCTTAACCCGTACCGCCTGGCGCTGGCGGAAAAGCTGGGCGTCACGATGGCCGTCAACGTGCGCGAGCAGACGCTGGCCGAAGTGCAGAAGCGGCTGGGCATGAGCGAAGGGTTCGACGTCGGCCTGGAAATGTCCGGCAGCCCGGCCGGTTTCCGCGACATGCTGGCCAACATGAGTCACGGCGCGCGCATTGCCATGCTCGGCATCCCCAGCGAGGAGATGTCCATCGACTGGCGCACGGTGATCTTCAACATGCTCACCATCAAGGGCATCTACGGCCGCGAAATGTACGAGACCTGGTACAAGATGAGCGTGATGCTGCAATCCGGCCTGGATATCTCACCGGTGATCACGCACCGCTACCACTACACCGAGTTCGAAAAAGGCTTCGAGGCGATGATCTCCGGCAACTCGGGTAAGGTGATTCTGAACTGGGATTGATTACATCTCCAGCTTGCCCTGGTAGGAGAGATCCTTCACGCGGAACTCCATCTCGCGCTCGGGGAACTTGAGGCCGCCCAAATAGAGGCGGAAGATCACCGATTTATCGGCCGGCGTGACCGCCCGCGGGAAGATGAGGCGCAGCACCGGATCGGACGGCGTGGGCGGGAAATGCCCGACGATCGCGTAGCTCTTCTTGCCGATCAGCATGACCGATTCCTCTTCCATGCGCTTGCTCTCGCGGGCATCGCCCAACCCCTTCAGTGTAGGGTAGGTGACGGCCAAGACAAAAGTGTCCTCGCGGTGGGTGCTGAGATATTCAACATAGTCCGGGTCCGGCTCCGGCAAGGGGTGGGGATTCTTTTTGAGGCGGAGGCGCAGTTCGGCTTCCGCCTGCTCGATGGGCGCCGCGGTGGCCAGATAGATGACGACCACGGGCGACTCGGCGGTTTGCTGTGCCCAGGGGCTCTCGGTTCGGATGGACTGGATCTGGGCATCGGTCCACGCCTCGGGAGGTTTGGTTTCCCAGAAGGGTTGGGCCAGGAAGAAGAATAGCGGGACGAGCGCGTGCATAATCACAATATGACAGCAATCCGGCGCGGAGGAGCGGAGGATCTGGAGGCCGTCGCCGCCATCCAGCAGGCCAGTCCCGGAGCGGCCCGGTGGAACGTGGCCGACTACCTGGAGCAGGATTTTCGGGTCGCAATGGAGGGAAATTGCATCGTGGGATTCCTGGTGGCGCGTACTGTGGCGACTGACGAACGAGAGATTCTCAACCTCGCCGTGGCGCCGGATTTCCGTCGGAAAGGGGTTGCCCGCGCGCTTGTGGACGCGGCTTTGGGGGCCTTCCGCGGCTCGGTATTTCTGGAGGTGCGGGAGTCCAACGCGGTAGCTCTGGAGTTCTATAAGTCATTAGGATTTAAGGAACTTAGCAGACGCAAAGGGTACTACGATTCACCTGTCGAAACGGCTATTGTCATGAAGTTTCATTCATGTTAAGGTGGCCTTAGGACGGGTGATGCCGTCGTCAATGAAAAGAAGAGATTACCGGCCGGGCTTTTGGGTAGTAAAGGGCCCGGCGCGGCAACCTCACTGGGAGGAATTGCCCAATATGGAACGGATCGCACTCGAAGAGTTGAAAGCGCATCTGATGGCTACCAATGAGGAGTATCGTGGCCTTGCCAGCCAGCACTCAGAGTTCGCCCACAAATTGGACGAATTGGAAGCGCTTCCCCATCTGACCGGCCAGGAGCAGTTGGAGGAAGTGCGGCTGAAGAAATTGAAACTCCGCTTGAAAGATCAGATGGAAGCGATCGTGAGCCATTCCAGGGCTCAGCAGGTTGCTTAACAGTCAGGTGCGCGCAGTAGCGGTAATTGTGTGGTTTTTCGGCCCGGCCCCGTTCGCGGGGCCGGGTTTTTGATTTTTGGGGCTGGTGGGGAAGGTGGGGCTGGCCCCGGTGCGCTACTTTATAGGATCTCGTCGAGTTTCTTGCGCAGTTCCGCGGTGAGGCGCGGATTTTCCCCGCCGGTGGAGATGGCGATGTGCACATCGCCGCGTGCAACGCGGGCCGGCACCAGGAAGCCGCACTCTTCGGGGGAATCGGCGATATTGGCAAACACTCCCTTGCCTTTGGCGGCGATGGCGATACGGTGGTTGGTCAGCCGGTCGTCGGTGGCGGCGAAGACCAGCAGCGCGTTGGCCAGATCGGAAGCGCGGAAGCGGCGCCGCACCAGCCGCACCGGCAGACCGTCGAATTCGGGCTCGCAATCCGGGGCAACGACGGTGATGTGCGCGCCGGCTTCCAGCAGGCCGCGGGTCTTACGCAACGCCACCTTCCCGGCGCCCACCACCAGCACCGGGCGATCTTTCAGGTCGAGAAATACGGGGTAGTGTGGCAACCTCCAAAATGTAGCATGCGGCGGCGGTGCGGCCAATCAAGCAGTAGTTTCACGGTGCTTAATTGCTTGTGGGGCAGCTTGGCAAGCTGCGCGCCGGCTGTTTACCGGCGCAACTGGCGGGCTGGTACGAGACAGCGGCGGTAGCCAACCGCCGCGCAGGTTAACAACCTGCCCCACAACCCAGTTCACGATGCGTTCCCCCAAAATGGTTAAGCACCCGTAGTTTCACGGCCGCCGGTTTACTGCACGGTGATGGGGTAGGCCGGAGAGCAGTACTGCTGGCCTCCGGTGGTGGCGCAGACCACGACGTTAAGCGAGCCCGTGACGCCCGCCGGGACGGCCACGTTGACCTGTTGCACGCCCGGGGCGGTGGGGGCGTCACCGGCCCAGACCGGGACGAGACCATTGCGGTCGCCGATCTGTACGCTGACGGTGGCGAGTTGGGGGATCCCGGTGGCGAAGATCTGCAGGATGTCTCCGGATTTCGCGGCGTTCGAAGACGTGTTCTCCTGGTTGTTCTGATTGAGGACGCCATGGGGGAACACGGCGGGCCATGCCGGGGTGAGGGGGATGGTCAGGGGCGTGCTGCTCACCCCATCGACGGTCACCACCAGGCTGGCGGCGGTCTTGGATCCCAAGGCGGATGGAACCTGGAGGTTGATCTGCGTATCCGCCGAGTAGATCACGGTAGCGGGAGTGCCATCGAAGGTGACGGCGACGCTCTTGCCGGAGAGGTGCGAGCCCATCAGGGTGGCGAGCGATCCGGCAACCAGGGGCGCTACTTGCAGGGTAGCGGCGTTCAACACCTGGGTGACGACGACGCTGGTTGTCACCGGAGCGGGAGGGGCCGGCGCCGGAGCGGCAGTGACGGTCAGGATGACGAAGATGCTATTGCTGCCGGCAGCGCCGGCGTTGACAATGATGGTGGCCAGCGAGATCCCGGCCGTCAAGGTCGTGGTGTTGGCCGTAACCTGCACGGTGGCGTCGTTGGTGCCGGACGGCGGATTGAAGACCAGCCAGCCGTTGCCCCCCTGATAGATGACGGAGATGCTCCAAGGCATGCTGCCTCCACCCACGTTGTGGACCTTGAAACTACCCGGAGGAGTGCTCATGGCGCCACCGGAGGCGACCGCGCCGATCTGGATGATGGGCGAGGTTTCGACCAGGAGCCTGGGGACGGAGACGACGGGAGCTTCGCAATCGCCGAAGAGCTGGCAATCGCTCTCCGTGGCGACGGCGGCGAAACGCGGAATGGGGGCGGTGGGGGAAGCGGTGGTCACGGCCGAGACCGGCGCCAGGGCGATGCTTTCCTGGGCGACGGCGGGAGGGGTCCCGCTGGGCAGGGTGATGAACGTGGGGAACTGCGCCGACTCCTGCACGGAGGAGTTGGCGGCGGCCACTTCGTAGACCGCGTAGCCCGCACCGTTGGTGAGCGGGACTTCGCTGACCGAGGCGAGCGTGACCGGGCCGTTGCCCTGCGGCGGCGTGACGGCAAAACCGCCGGCGCCGGTGGAATCGGCGCCCGTCACGCGAACCAGCACCAGGGCTCCGCTGCCGGGCTGGTACTGGCCGACGGCCTGTGGCAGGTTCATGTCGCCGCCCGAGGTAGGTTGGAGCGCGTCCGAACCGGCCACGGCGTCGGGGATATAGAGGTGCCCGGCGGCCGGGACGCCGGTGTACTTCACCAGGAACCGGATGCCGGTATCGAGTCCCGTGGAGCGGGCTTCGAAGGCGGTGGCGAAACCTTCGGTAACGCGGGTGGAAGCCAAGGCTGTTCCCGCGGCGAAGAGGCCGGGCAGATCGAGAGTGTCGGGCGCGGGCGATCCGTAACAGGAGATTCCGGTGCTGGACATGCTGGCGAGCATGCCGGCCTGCGAGTAGGCGAGGGTGAGCTGCGATTGATCCACGGCCAGGCTGGAGGACAGGAGGGCCGTGACCTGGGCTGGGACGGCGGACGTGTAGCCGAGCTGGTTCATGGCGGCGCGCACCCCAGAGATGCTGAGGTTGACATTGCCGCTGGCCGGGGCCGTATAGGAGATCCCGTTGAAGCTGATGGTGCTGCCGGAAACCTGGCCGGCAATCGCGGTAGGCACGAAGCCGCTGCCCAGATCGACCGAGACCACGGCGTCGCGAGTCTGGTTGCTGGCGTCCACCCGGTTGGTGACGCTGACCGGGAGGTAAAGGGTGAAATTGCCGGTGAACACCGCTCCGGGATTGGCGCCGGAACATTGCAGCACGATATCGCCCAGACGCTCGGAGAGGCCTTCGGCCCGCACCTGGACGGGCGAAGTGGAAACCTGGCATCGCGCGGTGGAGGACGTTGGTTGGGCAAATGCGGCGCAGATGCCGATTTGAAGAAGGCAAGCGCATAAAGCAAGACGTTTACTATTCGCCATAAGCCGCCTCATCTGGTCCTATTATGCGCCTGTTTGCATCCCTGTTTGCATCGAAGATCCCCGCGGTTCGCACGGACTGACGCTTTGACGGGGGTGCGTAAGAATCTGTGGAACCCCGTGCCAGTGGTAAAATCAGGGTGGGTGTATGGTCCGCCCCGAAAGGCTTGGAGTTTTCTGCCTTCGCGGGCCGATCGGATAGTGGAACACGGGGGCTGTATATGTCAGTGCCGGGAAAGAAGCGCGGGGCTCAGTTTACGCGCCGTGGCTTCCTGCGGACGTCCGCTGCCGGGGCGCTGGCGCTCGCGGCCCGGAAAAGCGCCTGGGCCCAAACCGCGGCTCCGTGGAGTGTGGTGGTCGTCCCCGATCCGCAGTATATGGCCGCCACCTACGATTGTTCCAATGCACCCTCCAGCTACGACAATCTAATGCGTTGGATTGTCGACAACCGGAACTTGCTGGTGGATGGGGTGCCGCTTGGCATCAAGGCGGCCATCTGCGTCGGCGACTGCGTCAACTTCGCCAGCGCAGTGTATGGCGGGGAGGCCTCGATTGCCGCCAGTGCCTGGAGCCGGCTGGATGCGGCGGGCATCCACCGGCAGATGGTGCCGGGCAATCACGACTGGATAGGCGGGGCCAGTTTCGGCTTTTCCCGCGACGACGCGCACCTCGATGCGCTGTGGACCGGCGACAATCCGTTCGGCGCAGCAGCGCTGGCTAAAGTGCTGGGCACAGGCATGCCGCTCGCCGCCTCGGAAGACATGGCGTTTTGGGGTGGGTCTTACAGTACCAGCGGCGCCAACACATACACCACCATGAACATCGGCAACCGGCGGATCCTGATGATCGGCTTGGAGTTCTTTCCCCGCTCGGAGGTCCTGAGCTGGGCCAAGAGCGTACACGATGCCCATCCCCACCACGAATGCTGGATCACCACACATTCCTACCTTTCCGACCAGGCGGGCATCTCAGGGGATCCGGATGCCCCGAGTAACCGGGTGTCCCGCGGCACCGGTGTCTCCAATAACTGCCAGGGTCCCGACGCCTACGCACTGGGGGCAGCCCCCGCTTCCAATAGCGCCCTCGAGATGTGGAACGGGAGCGATGCAACCTGGACTGCCGGGTTGAAATCGTTTACCAACCTGACTGCCGTTTTTTCGGGCCATTGGATCGACCCGGCGACCGATGGCGGGTGGTACTGGCAATGCAATTTCCCGCACTCCTCTGCGTGGCGGCGGCAAGGAGTGTTGGAACTCTTCGCCAATTGGCAGCAACTCGACTTGACCACGCAATGTGGCGGATACCCTCCGGATGGCAGATCCGATTCGGGACACCTCATGATTCTGCGCTTCCGGGAGGACATGGCTCCACGGGCCGTGGAGGCCTACGCGCTCTCCACCAATTCCGGCAAGTGGTGTGGCGGGAAAGGGAGCGTCCCGGCGGCGAATCCGGTGCAGCTCTTCAGCCTGGATTTCACCGGCGTCCCGCCGGCGCCTCGTAGCACGCCGGGAATCCTGCCTCGACCGGATTAATCTATTATGCGCCCATTTGCAGCGCAGATCCTCTGCGACTGAGTGCTATTGCATGTGATATCATCTAGCCGGAGGCTTTTTGCGGCTTGTCCTCGACACGGACGTGCTGGTAGCGGCACTGCGCAGCGATCGCGGCGCGTCCAGGCAACTCCTGATCCGCACGCTGGACCGTGACATCGAGGTGCTCGCTTCGGTGCCTTTGATGCTGGAGTACGAAGCGGTATTGACGCGTGCGGAGCACCTGGCGGCGAGCGGGCTGACGGCGGAACAGGTGAATGAAGTTCTCGATGCCCTGGCGACGGTCTTGATCCCGGTGCATCTGAGCTTTCGATGGCGCCCAAGGCTGAAGGACCCCGGCGACGAGATGGTGCTGGAGACAGCGATCAACGGCGAGGCCGGCCGTTTAGTCACTTTCAACGTGCGCCACCTCGCCGCGGCCGCCCGCGAATTCGGCATCCGCGTCTTACGGCCGCGCGATATGTGGAAGGAGGTACAACGGCGAAATGAGAAAGAGTAACGTGGCATTGCGTCTGCAGGTTTCGCTGCTGGACGAGGCGCGCCGGGTTTCCGAAACCGAGGGCGTGGCACTGAATCAGTTCATCAACGTCGCGGTAGCGGAGAAATTGTCGGCCATCAGAACCGAGGACTATTTTCGCGAGCGCGCCGCACGCGGCGACGTGGGAAAGGCAAAGCGGATACTGAAGCGGGCCGGCCGCTCTAACCCTCCCCTGCCGGGCGACGAATTGGACTGAGCCGGACTGTCCCAAGTGGTGTAGTGGAAGTTGTGCTGTATCCGGTCTTTGAAATGGAGGGAATTTCGTATGCGAGTCCGAACCGTTAGGCGCCGTGGAAGTCCTCTTCTGCTGCTATTCCTTGTCGCCGGATCGCTGCAAGCGCAATTCACGGAGCTTACCGCGCCCGGCAACGGGGGCGACCTTTACTACTCCCTGGCCCAAGGGCCCGGCCCTGTCTACCGGATCGGTTCCGCGCCGGCGACTCTTTACGCCTCGTTCCCACCGCCTGTCTTTCCACCGCCTCCGGCGATGTATACCAACCCCTACTACCTCAGCCCGTATTATTTGACGTCGCATCCACAGTTCAGCCGCGACGGAAGTGTGTTTGCGTTCACCGCCACGCGCATTTGCCTCGGCGGTATAGGCTGTACCAACCAGGCTCAATATCGGACCACCGTGCAGGCGGATTCCCCGCAAGCTGCCCAAAGCTTCCCTGGATTCGGTTGGCTGAGCGGCAACGGACGGTACCTTTTCACCTTTGACGCCCCAATTTTGCTGGCAGGCACTCAGCCGGTGCTGACCGACCTCGCCACCGGAAAGCAACAGATTGGACCAGTGGAGTGCGGACTCTACTATCTCACCAACTCCTCCGGCCGCGTAGTGGCCGACGATGGCACCGCCGTTTGCGGCGGCGGCGGCGCCATATATATTGTTCGCGACGGCCAGGTGTTCCAGGCAACTCCAAACACATACACTTCGAACCCAACCGAACCCGTGATCGATGCCGCCGCCCGGACGATCCTCTACACCTACATCTCTTCCACAGGGCCGCGATCCCTGCGCGCCTACGATGTGGCTACCGCGGGGGACCGCGTTTTTGCACAGGCGAACGGCGACACTTACGCGCCATCGATCGGCGCGGATGGAAAGCGCGTCATGTTCCTGTCCGCCGCCCAATGGGGTACCGCCAATCCGCCGGGCGTGATTCAACTCTACGCGGCCAACCTGGACGGAACGGGTTTCCAGGAACTGACCAGCGGCGCCGAGCCATCGGGCGTGCAAACCTATACCATGTCCGATGACGGCCAGGTAGCCTGGTACGTCTCCGGTGACGGCAAACTGGTCAAGCTGGAACTCGCCGGCGCCCAACCCGTCAGGAGGGTTTTCCAGCCCCTGGCGGTGGACCTTTCCACCACCCTCGTGCCCGGGTCGATCGCGACTCTGCACGGAGTGGGCCTCACCACTGCCCGAGCGACGCAGTTTCCGCCGCCAACCACGCTCGGCGGTGTCCGTGTGACTCTCAACGGGCTCGCCGTGCCCCTGCTCTCGGTCTCGCCCACCAGCATCGACTTTCAGGTGCCCTGGGAGACGCCAGCGGGCCAATCGGCCACGCTGCAAGTGGTCGCATACGCCGGCACCCCTGCCGAATCGAGCGCGCAAGCCGCCGTTACCCCTGTGGTAAGCTCCCCGTCCCTGCTGACTTGCACCCAGCCGGGCTGCTGGCCCGCGCAGGGTGGCGCAGCCATCCACGAGGATTGGAGCGCCTTCGTAAGCGTGAGCCGGCCTGCGATGGCGGGAGAGATTCTCCATTTCTACGGCGCCGGATTCGGCCCGGTGCAACCCCCGGTGGGCACCGGCACCGTCTCGCCCGCGAATCCTCCCGCGACACTCTCCACACTGCCCTCCTGCACCGTCAGCCCAGGCGATCTAGGCCCAGTGACGGTGCTCTGGGCAGGTCTCGCTCCCGGTCTGATCGGTTACTACCAAATCGACGTGCGCCTGCCAGCCAAGACAATTCCGGCGGGGTCGTTTCTCTACTCCACCGTCTACCCCATAATCAACATCACCTGCGGACCAGGCATCGCCGCCGACTTCGCCGTAGGACCAAACCCACCCGCGCAATAAGGCGCGCGGGGACTGACAAGACTGACATGGATTTCCGGCGCGGTTTGCCGGAAATTCGCTGTCAGTCCTGTCTGTCCCCGGTTGGTCCTCCCACCCCTGCTATCATGAAGGATCATGTCCAACGCCATTCCCACGGTAGTCATCGTGGGCAGGCCCAACGTAGGAAAGTCCACCCTTTTCAACCGCATCACAGGACAACGGCGCGCCATCGTCGGGGACGAACCCGGCATCACGCGCGACCGCATACATGGGACTGCCGAACACGACGGCCGGCGCTTCGAGGTGATCGACACCGGCGGCATCGTCGTGCACGACCAGGAGTACATCCCGGGGCAGATCCTGCGGCAGGCCGAAGTCGCCTTGAAAAGCGCCCAGCACATCATCTTCCTGGTGGACGGGCGCGCCGAAATCACCGGCAGCGACCGCGACCTCGCCCTGATGCTGAAGCGCCTCGGTAAGCCCGTGTCCCTGGCGGTCAACAAGATCGACTCGCAGATCCGCGACGGCCTGACCAACGAGTTCTACGGACTGGGCATCGCCGACGTGTTCCCGGTATCGTCGGAGCACGGCATCGGGGTGGACGCGCTGCTGGACCGCGTGACCGAAACCTTTGCGCGCGGCGAGGCGCCGGTGGAAGATCCGCCCGCTCCGGCGGGGATCAAGGTGGCCATCATCGGCCGCCCCAACGTGGGCAAATCGACGCTGCTCAACGCGCTCACGGGCGAAGAGCGGGCCATCGTCTCGCCCATCGCCGGCACCACGCGCGATTCGGTGGACCAGGCCGTGATTCACCAGGGCACGGAGTATATCTTCATCGACACCGCGGGCATCCGCCGCAAGGGCAAGACGCGCGACATGGCGGAGAAGATGAGCGTGGTGATGGCGCGCCGCCACATCCGCATGGCCCACGTGGTGCTGCTCCTGCTGGACGCTACCGAGGGCGTGGTGACGCTGGACACGACCATCGCCGGCTACGCGCATGAGGGCGGGCGCGCGCTGATTGTCTGCGTCAACAAGTGGGACGAGATGAAGGGGCAGTCGGGACAGAAGAGGAATGAGTTCGAACAGAAGATCCGCGACGAGTTCAAGTTTCTGGACTACGCGCCCATCGTGTTTCTTTCCGCCAAGTCGGGTGCGGGAGTGGGCAAGCTGTACAAGCTGATTCGCGAGGTATACGACTCGGCTTCGCGGCGCATCACCACGGGCGAACTCAACCGTTTCGTGGCGAGCCTGCATTTCGAAGAGCGCAAGATCTACTACATCACCCAGCACTCCATCCGTCCGCCATCGTTCGCCGTGTTCACGGACAAGGGTCCTGCGCTGCATTTTTCGCACGAGCGGTACCTGGTCAACCAGATGCGGAAGAAGTTCGGCTTCATGGGGACGCCGATCCTGCTCGAGACGAAGTCCAAGGGCCGGGCGAAGTAGGCGGCGCTACCGGCCCGACGACCCGAAGCCGCCGGCGCCGCGCGAGGAATCGGCCAGATCGCCCTCCAGCCACTCCACCGCCTCGTAGCGCGCCAGAATCATCTGCGCGATGCGGTCCCCGGCGTGGATGGTGTACGGCTCGCGCCCCAGATTCAGCAGAATGACGCGCAGTTCGCCGCGATACCCGGGGTCGATGGTGCCCGGGGCGTTGGGCATCGTGATCGCGTGCTTGAGCGCCAAACCGCTGCGCGGCCGCACCTGGGCTTCGTAACCGGGAGGGATCTCGATGGTCAGCCCGGTCGGCACCAGACGCGGCGCGCCGGGTTCCAGGAGAACGTCCTCCACCGCGTGTAAATCCATGCCGGCGTCTTCATTTGGTCCGTGCGCATACGCGGGCAGGATGGCGTGAGGGTTGGTGCGTTGGATTCGGATCTGCATTTCCCGCTATGATAGCGTCTTGACCCCCACGAAACGCGTCATCACGGTAGCGCCCATGCCGCCCGAGAAGAGCGCCTACGCCCTGGCTCGCTACAGCCGGTCCCCAGATTCCATCCGCGAGAGCGTGGACTGGGTGCGCGCGCACAATTCGGAGAAGTTCCTGGAGAGCTTTTACTTCCAGTACGGCCACGCCTCCATCGCGGACCTGGGCCACGCCGTCATATGCTTCGAGGGCATCAGCGAACTGGCGGCCACGGAGATCGAGGCCGAGCCGCTGTGGGATGGCCAGGCCAAGTCGTCGCGCTACCAGGATTTTTCGCGCTCGGGATTCATCACCCCGCCGGAACTGGCGGGCGATTCCGCCTTGGAATATCAGGCCGCGGGCGAGGCGCTGCTCGCCGCTTATGCCAAGGTGAAGGACCTGGCGTTTGCCGCGTTGTGCGAGCGTCTGCCGCGCCCGAGCGATATGAAGCCGGACGCCTACCAGCGCAACCTGGCCGCTCGCGCTTTCGATGTGGCGCGCTACCTGCTTTTCTGGGGCGTGCCCACCAATGTGGGGCAGGTGGCCAGCATACGCACCGTGGAAAAACAGATCCGGCGGCTGAAGGCGTCGGAATACCAGGAACTGCGCAGCCTGGGGGACGAAATCGCGCAGGCGTGCGCCGCTCCGCCCGATTGCGTTTGGGACGCCGACGCCAAAACCGAACCCCTGGCGCCCACCCTGGCGCGCCATGCCGACCCGGACCAGCACGCCGCGCAATCCCGCGAAGACTTGAAGCTCTGGGCGGCGCAGAACCTGCCGGCGCGCGCGGGCCATGAGGCCGGCCGCGTCGATCTGATCCAGCCCACCAACGTCCCCGCCGATATCGCCGCCACGCTGCTCTATCCGGTCACCGCGCGGCCGTTCCGCGAACTATACGATCTTGCCTGCACCTGGAGCGAGCGGCAGCGCGCCGAAGTGATCGACGTGGCGCTCCAATCGCGCACGCGCCGCGACGAGATCCTGGGCGGTTTTCGCGGGGGTCTGTACGCCTACGATTTCGTGATGGACATCGGCGCGTTCCGCGATCTGCACCGCCACCGGCGCTGCCAGAAATTCCGCCAGTCCTACAGCGGGAATCTGGGATTCGACACGCCGAAGCTGGTCACCGAATGTGGCGCGGGGAAGATTTACGGTACCGCCATGCAAGAGGCGCTCGCCGTGATGCACCGGCTGCCAGCGGGCGCCGGCGAATATCTGCTGCCGTTCGGCGCGCGCTCGCGATTCCTGTTCAAGATGGATTTCGCCGAGGCGGAATACATCTCGAAGCTGCGCAGCGGCGTGAAGGGGCATTTCAGCTACCGCGAAATCGCCTGGGAGATGAAGGTCAGGATGGAGGAACTCGAGCCGGAGCTGGGGCGCCTGATCGACGCCACGCCGCCCTGGGTGGAAGATCCGTTGAAGCGGTAAGGGGGCGGCCTTGCGAGAAGGGGATCTATCGGAGCGGCAGCACTCGGGCGCGCGGTTTGTCCGTCCAGTCTAGGGTGACGATGGCGCCCTGGTCAAGTTCCGCTTCGCAATCTCGAAGGGCGCCGAGAAGGGCAAAACCGCGCACTTCCGGCACGAGCGGTTCACCGCGGAGGAGCACAACGCTGGGAGCAGTTTGCCTCGTGTGCGCAAGAATTTGAGGGAAATCCAAGTCGTTGGTCAGAATTATCAGGCCGTGCTTGCGGGCGTAGTCGCAGATTTCGCCATCCTTGGCGGAGTTGGAGCCGACCGATGACCAGTGGAGCGTTTCGTGCCCAGCGGTGCGGAGGAAGGGAACCCAACGAGGCGTCAGGTTCATATCGACAAGGAGGTCCATCAACTCGCGAGCCGGATCTCGTGCCCCTGCGCGAGGCGTGCGGCGAAGGATAGAGCTTCGCGAATATCGGGCTCTTCGATGTATGGGAAATCGGCCAGCAATTGCTCGATGGTGCGGCCGGCGCCCATCGCCTCGACGATCATACCGACGGTCACGCGCATGCCGCGGATGCACGGCTTGCCGCCCATGACTTCAGGATCCATCGTTATACGGTCGAACTGCTGCACGTCGTTATGATAGCGCAGGCCTGGCATCGTGTGTTCGGAAGGTGGGTCTTTGTGGATGCGGCCCTGGCGCTGAATGGTCGGACCCTTGCGCGTTTATGGGGAGTCATCCTGGAGAGTCGTTACAACAACGGAGCCGGACCGCTGCTCCGGCTCCGTGGGCACTGATGCGCTCGATCAGCGTACAGCACTGCCGAACCAGTGCGTTGTATCTATTTGCGGCGAGTTTGGACAGCAAGCGGTACACAGGCGGGGCACGATACGGCCGGGCAGACGTACACCTCGAGCTGGTGCAGCGGGTCGCGAATGCGGGCCGGATGATAGTGACCGGCAATGCAGCCCGCGGGAACGTCACGGCGGACGTCAAACGAATAGTCCTCAGGTGGCGCTGTCTTTCTACCCGCGACGACGTTCTTGCCCCATTGGGACAGCAGCAACCTCGCAAAAGCCCGGACATCGGATCGGCGCATCAGTGAAATTGGCGAATCTATCACGAATACCGTCGGGATACCCTCGAGTTTCAATACGTCCTGAAAATAGCAACCTCCTGCCTGCACCAGAACTGCTGAGAGGTACTCGCTGCCATAAATCAGGTAGTGACCTGCGCCCTCCAGCAGATCGCGGTCGTCCAGCCCCACAAACACACGCGCGCTTCGGCCTTCCGTCTCAACTCTGGCCAGAGC
>JBEKDV010000027.1:0-37658 GCA_050014175.1 Candidatus Solibacter sp.
CGCCTGCCCCACCTTGCCTGCCCCACCATTTTTCATGGGATTTCGCGGGCCGAAGGCCCATTCAAACAGGGGCGAAAAACCAACCCAAACCCGGTTGGCAGGCGGAAGCGCCTGGCGGAAGCGCCTGCCCCACCAACTGCGCCGGAAATTCATGTCAGTCCCGAGACGCCGCGAAGAGCGGCGAGGATTCCTTCCGCGGTAGCGCGCCAGGAAAACTGCGCGGCGCGCAGCGGACCGGCGGCGGCGAGCCTTTCGCGCAGCTCGCCATCCGTCACCAGGCACTCCATCGCACGGGCGATGGCGGCAGGGTCACGCGGGTCGAATTTCAGGGCGGCCGCGCCGGCGATACTGTTCATCGGCTCGATATCGGAGCACGCTGTGGGCACGCCGGCGGCGAGCGCCTCCAGAAGCGGCAACCCGAAGCCCTCAAACAGGCTCGGATAGAGAAACGCCGTGGCGCGCGCGTAGAGACCGTACAACTCTTCGCGCGGCACCCAACCCGGGAACTCCACGCGATCCGCCAACCGCAGGCCGTCGCGCAGCGCGTGCAGTTCCGCCGAAAAAAAACCGTGCATGCCGCTCACCACCATGCGGTACTCCGGATGCCGTTCGCCGAAGAGGGCGAAGGCGCGCAGCAGTCCATCCAGATTCTTGTGCGGGTGGAGGGTGGAGACGGCGAGGATGAACGGCTCGGGACGGCGCCGCGCCCCGATTTCAAAGCAACGCGGATCGACGCCCATGAGCACGGTCCGGATGCGCTCCGGCGGGAGCCGGTACCACTGCTGCAGGTCGTCCGCCGTGGCGCCGGAGATGGCTACGATCCGGCGTGAAACCGTGACGCTCCAGAACAGAAAGAAATTCCAGAACGGCAGATCGTACCAGCGGAAGTATTCGGGATGCCGCTTGTGCTGCAGGTCGTGAAACACCGTGACCTGCGGGCAGCCGCAAAGAATGGGCGCGGTGAAGCCGGGGTTGAACAGCACGTCGAGCCGGCGGCGGGCGGCGGCCAGGGGCAGCACGGTTTGTTCCCAGAGGATCCGCGCCGGACGGTGGACGGCGCGCACGGCTTGCGGCGCGAGAGTGAAGTTGGCCTGCGCGGGCACCAGGTCCGCACCCGTTTCGCGATTGGTGAAGACGAAGTAGTGGTTGTGGCGGTCGATTTCCGCCAGTGCGGCCAATAGCGACCGCAGGTAGATTTCCGTGCCACCGACGCCGCCCGGAATCAGGTACAGCGCGTTCACCCCGATACGCAATGGCATGCTAGCGGCCCGTGCGCAGCATCGCTTGGGCGATGGCGAGATCGTGCTGGCCGTCCTGGACTTTGGGATCGATCGCCAGGGCGCGCTGGTATTGCGCCACGGCTTCCGCCGGACGGTTGGTGTTGAGGTAGATCTTGCCGCGGAAGACGTAGGTGATGGCAAAGTTGGAGTCGCGCTTTTCGGCGGTTGCCAGCGCATCCAGGGCTTCCGGCCAGCGCCGCTGCCCGGCGTAGACCTTGGCGATTTGGGTGAAGACCTGCACGGTGGGGTCGAGGGCCGCCGACTGATGGAGTTTGGCGAGGGCCAGCTCGGGTTGATGCAGAGCGTCGTAGGTGAGTCCCCAATCGTACAGCAGATCGGCAGTGGGCGGTTGCAGCTCGGCGGTTTTCTGAAATTCGGCGATGGCGAGATTGTATTGGCCCTGCTCGAAGTAGGCGAAGCCCAACTGGAAATGGGCGCGGACCTTGTTGGGCGATTTGAGGGCGGTATCCTGCCAAAGCAGAATGGGGTCGCTCCACACTTCCGCGCGCGCGTGCGTCGCTAGCGTTGCCGCCGCCAGCAGGGCGGCGGCGCCCAGGGCCAGCGCCCTGCGCTCCACCTTCAGACGCCGGAGCAGGTCGATGGCGATCAGAATCAAGCCGAGGATGGGCAGGTACATGCGGCGGTCGGCGATAGGGTCCTTGATGGGCAGGATGCTCGACGTGGGGGACAACAGCACCAGGAAGACGAAGTAGCCGTAGCCCGCCAGGGGGAAGCGGCGGCGCCACCGCCAGGCGGCCGCGGCCAGCGCCAGCAACGCGGCCAGTCCGAAGATTGCCCCGTGATCGAAGATGCTCCGCGAGATGGGGAAGTCCCAATCCACATTGAGATTCACGGGCACGAGGAAGTTGAACACATAGGCGAAGACGGCGCGGAACTCGGTGAACAGGTACTGATACCAGGTGAAGTCCTTCATGGCGAAGCCGGCGCTGCCGCCGGTACCCACGCCCAGGATCAGCTTCCAGAAAAGCGCCACGCCGCCGGCCGCTCCCAACGCCAGGACCGCGTAGAGCCTCCAGTTGGCCAACACGCTGCGCACCCTGGACTCCGGATTCCACCAGAAATCGGTCAGGACAAACAGAACGGGCAGGACCACGGCTTGTTCCTTGGTGAGCACACTGGCTCCGAAGGGCACGAGTACCGCCAGAACCCCGGCCCAGGAAATGGCCGGCGAGCGCCGGTAAAGAAACGCGGCGAAGGAGGCGCAACCGAGCATTCCGCAGAGCGAATCCGACCGGCCGGAAATATATGCCACGCTCTCGGCCTGCAACGGGTGCAGCAGAAACAACATCGCGCCAAAGGCCGCCAACGGCGTGCGGCTCGATGCTTCCGCTCCCGCCCATTCCAGCAGGCGTCGAATCACCAGGAACACCAGGATGCCGGCCAGCGCGTGGATCAGGATGTTGAAGCAGTGATACCAGGATGTATCTTCCATCGAGATCCGGGTGTTGACCCAATAACTGAACATCAATACCGGGCGCACCGCGCCGATCCACGAAGAAAGCGGCCCTGACGCCGAGGGCAGCGCAAACTGCTGGGTGGTGTCGTCGAACAGAAATCCCGTGCGCATCGCCGGACCGTAGGCCCAGAAGACCATGGCCAGCGCCGCCAGCGCTCCGCCGCACCACCACCAGGTTCGCGTGTCGGGAGCCTCCGCCCGCGCGGACTTAGGCTTCTTGCTTTTCATGATCTCTGAGGCTTTGCAGGTGATATTCGAGAATGGCCACGCGTTGCGCCAGAGCGATGTTGTCGTCGCGCAGGTGCGAAATGATCACCGAGAAACGGAAGAGCATGATCAGAACGACGCCGCCGGCGAGCAGGAAAAGCGTCAGCGGGGAATCCGGCAATCCTATCAGGTTGCGGATGGAGTTGAGCAGCGGGTGGTTGCGGGAGAGAATCAGCATGGCGGCGGCGGACAGCAGCCAGGTCACCGAGTACTCCACGCGAATGTGCGCCCGGCGCACGCTGATCAAGACCAGGACGAGCAGGATGACGCTCAAACCGGTGGTGACGTTCAAGAGGCGTTCCATTTATCCTCCAGTCCCGCGGTCGCGCTGCGCGCGGTGATAGCGGCGTTCGAATTTCAGGACGTTCACAAAAACTCCCAGCAGCACGTGCAAGACATAGTAGAGAGACTTGAGGGCGGTGATGGAAGAGCGGCCGGTGGTGCGCGGGCGCATCGTGCAGGCCACCTCCGCGAAACGGAAACGGCGGCGCTGCAGCACCACCAGGGCTTCAATCTCGGGATATTCCAGCGGGAAACTGGCGCGGAACACGTCCAGTGCGCGCCGGTTGACGCCCACGAAGCCGGAGGTGGGATCGTGCACTTCCTTGCCCAGCACCGGCCGCAACACGAAGCGGAAAAAGCGGATCCCGAGCGACCGGACGGCGCCCGTCCGCGAACCGTTTTCGGCGACGAAGCGCGAGCCGATCACCATTTCGCAGCCCGTGGTCTTGAGCTTCTCGAAGATTAGGGGAATATCGCTGGCGTTGTGCTGCCCATCGCCATCCACCCGGATCACGTAATCGAACCCGAGTTCCCAGGCCAGTTTGTACCCGGCCTGCACGCAGCCGCCGAGACCCAGGTGGTGAGGCATGGGCAACACCTCGGCGCCGGCCTGACGCGCCACCGCCATGGTGCTGTCCGAAGAGCAATCGTCGATCACCAGCACCGGAACACCGGGAACATTTTCGTGGATGTCGCGGACTACCGCCCCGATCGCGGCCTCCTCGTTCAGGGCGGGCACGATGATCAGCAGGGAGCCGGGCGTGCTTGGGTGGATCACAGCGCGGCCATCCTTCTGGCGCCGATGGCGTGACCGCGCAGCAGATGGCGGAAGACGGCGGGCGTGATTCGGGCGTGCGCGCGGATCTCTCGCCGCTGCCGCCACAGCCGGCCCAGGCTGCCCAGCACGGCGGCGTGCGCGCGCACCACGTACCACAGCATCCGCGGGCCGGCGTTGCCCTCGGCGCGGAATCGCGCCGCGCTTCCCTGGCCCTTGAGAATGTACCAGGCGTGCCACAAATATCGCGCCAGGGCCACGAACGGCGCCCCCAGCAGCATACGGCCCGGGAAGTTTTTCACCAGCACGAACAGGCGGTTGCGCTCCACGTAGTAAGCCTTGAGGGGCGAGGCGCGGCCGGCGGAAAGCGAGTAATGGTGCTCCACCACGGCCTGGGGAACATACAGACACTTCCAACCAGCCCAGCGGGCGCGCAGGCCGAGATCGGTATCTTCGCAGTAGAGGAAGAAATTGTCGTCGAAGCCGCCGATATCTTCCAGCATGCTGCGCCGGTAGAGAGCCGACGAACCGCTGGCCAGGAGAACTTCTTCCAGCACGGGAAAATCCTCGGGGAGCCGTCCGTGGCCGCGCTGCTTGCTGCTGCCGTCGCGCGCCACCAGCATGCCGGCGGAATCCAGCCGGGCCTCTCCGAAAAGACGCACCTGGGAAGCGCACATGCCGGCGTCGGGGCGGGATTCCAGCGCGGAAACCAGTGCGCCCAGCCAGTCCGGATGGGCCACCGCATCGTCGTTGAGCGTGGCCACATAGGGAGACGTCGAGGCGCGCAGTCCCTGGTTGATGGCCGTGCCGAAGCCCGCATTGTGCGCGTTCTCAATCAGGCGCGCGCCGGGCGCCGTGCCATTGCGTCGTACCACGCCGTGGCCGCTATTGTCGACGATCACCACTTCGAAATCCGTCCTCGTCTGCCTGGAGAGCGATCGTACACACTCCAGAAGCCTCGAATCCGCAGCGAGGGTGGGAATTACCACCGTTACGAGGAAGTCAGGCAATATTTGATTCTACCTTGCGGAGGCGGTTGCGGGTGGCGGCGTTGGGTTTATGGGCGCACTCGCCTCCAGCGGCCCAAAGGGCTGGAATGATAGACTGGTGGTTAACACGCTTTGGAACCCATCGGCTTCGGAACACCGGAAAAATGCGACTTTTCTCTCCGGCACAGGTTGTCGGATACTTCGCTCTTGTTCTTGGCATAACGGCTTTTCTCCAGAAAAGCGACAACCGTCTTAAGTTTTTCAATGCCACTCAGGGTCTGGTTTACGCTCTGCATTTCGTTCTGCTGGGGAATCTTCCCGCCTCCGCCAGTTCGCTGGTATCGTCGGCGCGGTCGTTCCTGGCGCTGCGATATCGGTCCTTGTTGCTGGGTGCGGTGATTGTTGCCGTCAACCTCGGTCTGGGCGCGGTGTTCGCCGGAAGCGCCGCCGGCTGGTTACCGGTAATCGGCTCATGCATTGCGACGATTGCGATTTTTACCATGAGGGGCGTTCCGTTCCGATGCGTGCTGCTGGCCAGCACGCTGCTGTGGCTGGCCAACAATATCATCACCGGATCCATCGGCGGCACATTGTTGGAAGTGGCCAACGCGACGGTCAATATCTGGACGATGATCCGCATGGTCAGATCGCCGCCGGGCGCCCACGCGTAGCGTCCAGCGGATAGAATGGGGAGGCTGTGACAAAACTCACACTATTCCTTCTTGCCGCAGGATGCCTTTCCGCGCAACATCAATCCAATGGACTCTATGCCATCTTCCACACGTCGATGGGCGAAATCCGCGCCCGGCTTTACGAGAAAGATACGCCCATAACCGTCGAGAATTTTGTGGCCCTGGCACAGGGCACGAAGGCGACCCTCAGTCCCAAGACCAGGAAGATGGTGAAGGCGCCGCTCTACGATAACATCACCTTCCACCGCGTCGTGTCGGGCGAAATGATCCAGTCGGGCGACCCCACCGGGACCGGCTCGCACAACTGCGGCTTCACCATCCCCGACGAGTTTCTCCCCGGTCTGCGCTTCGATACCGGAGGCAAGCTCGCCATGGCAAGTACCGGCCAGCCGGATTCCGGCGGCTGCCAGTTTTTCATCACCGCCGGTCCCATGCATATGTGGGATGGCAAGTACACCATCTTCGGCACGGTGGTGGAGGGGCAGGATGTCGTGTCGAAGATCAATCAAGCCAAGGTCCGCGGCGATAAACCCGTGGACCCGGTGAAACTGATCGGCGTAACCATCGAACGCGTCGGGCCGGAGCCGGTGAAGAAGAGGAAAAAGTAGAGGACAATTACCGCCGCGCCAACAGGGCGCCCAGCCAGACCGCCGCGTAGCCCAACCCGACGCTGCCCACGATATTGGCCAGCCCGATCCAGAAGCCGCCTTCGCGCACCGCCGAATATGTTTCCCATTCGAAACTGGAAAACGTGGTGTAGCCGCCCAGGAACCCCACCACCAGCGCCAGCCGCCAGTAGGGATGCGGCTGCCGCTCGGTCAGCAGGGTCATGATGAGCCCGATCAGGAAGCACCCGGTGACATTGACCACCATGGTGCCGATGGGGAACCGGGCGCCGAGACGGCTGGCGATGGCGCTGCCCGCCAGATAACGCGCCACCGAGCCCGCGCCGCCGCCGAGCAGGATCAGGAGGTACTTCATCGGGGCAGGTCCGGAGGCGCGGTAGTGGAAAGAGCGGGTCCAGGGGGACCCGCGCGGACAGGCCCAGAGGGCGCCCCGTCCGCCCCACCATTGCTGCCTGGGCTTACGAGGATTCCAGGCACTCCGCGATTTCCTTCTCCTTAATCGCGCCGCTCTTGATGACGCGCCAATAAGGCTCGGTGATATCGATGGTGGTGGCCCCCTCGCCGGCGCAGTGCCCGCCATCGAGCACCAGGTCCACGCGCCCATCCATCATGCCGAAAACGTCGATGCCGCTATGGCAGGTGGGGTGGCCGGAAATATTCGCGCTGGTGGAAATCAGCGGCTGATCGAGCAGGGCGATCAGCCGGGTCGCCGTTTCGGAGCGCGAGTGGCGCAGCGCCAGGCGTCCCGTATTGCCGGTCACCTTGAGCGGGATCTTGGCGGCCGCCGGCACGATGATGGTCAGCGGTCCGGGCCAGAAACGCCGCGCCAGGATGTAGAACCGGGCCGTCAGCTCGCCGGCCAGTTCTTCCGCCATCATGGTGTCGCGGATCAGGATGGGCAGCGCGCGGTCGCTTTCGCGCCCTTTGGCCTGAAAAACCCGGGTGACGGCGCGCAGGTTGAAAGGGTCGGCCACCAACAGGTACAGCGCGTCGGTGGGGATCGCCACCACTTGACCGCGGCGCACGACGGCGGCGGCCCGCTCCAGCGCTTCCGGCTGGGGATCCTGGGGGTCGATTTCGACCAGGTCGGTTGCCATCTTGAGCTATTGTCCGTTCCTGATCTTAGCGGGCTTCGATGGCTTCGGCAACGTCGATCGCCATCTGGTAGCGGCCGAACGGGGCGCTCAGTTGCACGCCTTGCACCATCTTACTTACCCGGGAGACCATTTCGCGCGCGATGGCTACGCCCTCTTGGCGCGCCTTCTCGGCATTATCCACGCGGCGCATGCGTTCCATGAAAACTTCCGGCACCGGCACGCGCAGCTCGTTGACCATGAATTCCGCGTTGCGGAAGCTGGTCAGCGGCCAGATGCCGCAGAGCACCGGAATCCTGACGTGCTCGATGCGCTTCAGGAACGCCTCCAGCAGGTCGAGATCGAAGACCGGCTGCGTCACCACGTACTCCGCTCCGGCCTCCACCTTCCACTCAAAGCGGCGGATCTCCTCATCCATATTGAACGCGCCCGGATTGGCGCCCACGCCGATCAATAGCGCCGTCTGCGAACCCATCGGGTTGCCCCCGATATCCAGGCCGTGATTCAGATTGCGCACGATGTTGACCAGCCCGATGGCGTCCACGTCGAACACCGCCGTGGCGTCCGGATACGCGCCCATGCGCGGCGGATCGCCGGTGATGCAAATCAGATTGCGCACGCCCAGGCTGTGCGCCCCCAGCAGTTCGCTCTGGATGCCGAGGATGTTGCGGTCGCGGCAGCAGAAGTGGTTGACCGCCTCGATGCCGGCCTGCTCCTGGATCAACTGGCAGGTCACCTGCGCGCTCATGCGCGCGCTGGCGCGCGGTCCGTCGGGGACGTTGATGGCGTCGATGCCGTGCTCGGCGCACATTTTCGCGCCCGCGATCTCGCGCGCCGCATCCACCCCGCGCGGCGGCAGAATCTCCACGAAAGAGACGAACCGTCCCGCCGCCAGCTTGGCGCCCACCTTGGATTTTTCGGCCATCGGAACCGGCGTCAGCGCCTGCGCCTTGACCGCGGGTTCCTCCACCGTAACCGCCAGCCGTTTCTGCAACGGTTGCAGCGAGCGCGTTTCCGAGCGGATCAGCTTGATGTGATCCGGCGTGGTGCCGCAGCAGCCGCCGATGATCTTGACGCCCGCCCACAGCAGGCGGCGCGCGTACTGTGCCATGTACTCGGGCGAGCACAGGTAAATGTTGCGGCCTTCCACCCGCATGGGCAGCCCGGCGTTGGGCATCGCGCTCAGCGGCTTGGTGGCGTACTCCATCATGCGCTCGACGGTTTCCAGCGTCGCCTTCGGACCCACCGAGCAATTCAGGCCGATGGCATCGACCGGCCAGGAATTCATCTCGCGGGTGAAGGTCTCGGTATCGGTGCCGCCGGGCAGATAGCCGAAATCGTCGATGGTCACCTGCGCGATCATGGGCACGCCGCCGCCCGAGGCTTCGTGCCCGGCCATCACGGCCTCGCGCAGCTCATCCAGGTTGCCGAAAGTCTCGAAGACCAGCAGATCGGCCCCGGCTTCCAGCAGGCAATCGATCTGTTCCCGGAAGGCGGCGCGCGCTTCGGCGAAAGAGGTGGGCCCGAGCGGTTCGATGCGCAGGTTGAGCGGTCCCACGGCGCCGGCGACATACGCGCCGTTGGCCGCCTCGCGCGCCAGGCGCACGCCTGCCGCGTTGATGGCCTGCACCTTTTCGGCGAAGCCGAACGCGCCCAAACGCTGCCGCGTGGCGCCGAAAGTGTTGGTTTCCAGAATCTCGGCGCCCGCTTTGGCGTACTCCTGATGGATCTGGCGGACCATGTCGGGAGACGACAGGTTGAGCTCGTCGAAGCAGCGGTTGATGAACACGCCGCGCGAGTAGAGCATGGTACCCATGGCGCCATCGGCCACAATCACGCGGCTGGCCAACTGGTCACGAAATTCCTGGGCGCGGGTACTGGTGGATGTAGTCATGAGATGCGGTCGCAGGTGCCCGTTCGAAACGTGGAAAATGCGATATGTTTTATTTTAACGCAGGTGGCAAGCGGCGCGCGTTGAGGCTATTCCCCGAGGGCCATCGGCGAAGTATTACTCGCTACGAGCATAGGAGACGTCTTGCGCCAGCTCCGCGTCGCCGTAGTGACGCGCGATCCCTCGCTGCCCCACCAGTTCGCCGAAGTCGATACGATTCATCTCCGCGAGCTCGGCGGCTTTGCCGAGCGAGAGCGCCCCTTGCGCATACAACGCGATGGCGAGTTCGGTCCGGAGTCGCTGCGCAATTTCCCCTTCGGGAATGCGTAGGCCTTGGAGCACCGAGTCCGAAATATTCAAGCTCATCCCCATGCCCCCACAATAGCGAGCTTTGGCGGCTGCAAGCTACGGGTGCGGGTGGTGCGCTCTTGGGACGCCAGCGAACAGGCCCTCAGCGCCCGGCAGGATCTCGCTGCCTTCGGCCAGCAGCAGATGTCCGGCGGCGCCGGGATGGACGCGGTCGGGCAGGATCTTGGCCGCATTGGCCGCGTCGGCGGCATGGGCCTTCTTCAGCGCTTCCACCACCGGGGTGTCGATGTCCGCCAGGCCGAGCTTCTGGTCGGCCGCCAGTTGCTTGAGAAAATCCCCGTAGCGCACCAGCACCTGGTTGTAGCCGCCTTCGAACCCGGGGGCGCGTCACGTCGTCGTGATGCGCGCGGCGGGAAGCTGCCGCTTGAAGCTGTCGACGATGTGCTTGAAGCCGGTGGCGTAGTCGTCGAAGATCGCCTGGTCGAAGGCGCGGTAGCGGCCGTCGTTCATACCGAGCATGATGGTGATCGCGGTCGGATTGAAGGGCAGCACGTCGCGCCAGATGCGCACGTCCATGGGTCCACCGCCGCCGCCGGTGACGCGGTCGCCGTCGCGCAGCGCAAAGGCATCTTGTGCCGGGGCGGCGCACGCCGCGGCCACCAGGACGGCCGCAGTCCAAAACAAGCTCTTCCGTTGGGCATGGCAGACAGTATAAAACGGTGCAGGATCGATTTCAGTAGAATAAAGGCATCCGGTTTTCCCAGTACGCAATCCGGCAGCGAAGGAGTTTTTTATGACCGCTCGCGTCCTGACCGCGCTGTGCTTTTCGCTTGCTCTTTCCAGGGCAGGTGCGCAAACCACCCCAACCGCCGCGCAACCACCCAAGCCCGCTACCGGCGAGGAAGCGAAACCTTCCGTCCGCGAGACGCCGCCCGATCAGAAGGCCTACAACGAGGCCACCAAGATCGCCGATCCCGAAAAGAAAATCGCCGCGCTCGAAAAGCTCAGGACGGACTTCCCCGATACCAGGTACGCCGCCATCGCCGATTCGCAGATTTTCAGCACACTGATCGAGAAGATGCCCCAGCAGACGGACCGCATCCGCAAGGCGGCCAGGGCGATATTCGCGAAGTCGGTTGCCTGGGATAAGGCCGCTTCCAAGGGGAACACGTTCGTCACCACGGCCAATCGGGGCAACACCGCCACGCACATCGCCGACCAATTGGCGGCGGCGGATCTGCTGCTGAAAGACGCCGAGAGCTATGCCCGCAAAGGCGTGGACGCCCTGCAGGAGAACATCTGGATCGCGGAGCAGCGGGAAGCCTACGCCAAGCGAAAACAGAAGATTCCGCCGGCGGAGGAATTCGCCAAGGATTTCGCGGAGGTTCGCGCGCTCCGCATCGGTACCCTGGGCCGGGTGGAAATGAAATTGGGCCATACCGCCGAGGCGCGCAAACTGCTGGAAGAATCCTACGCCGTCACGCCGTCCGATGCGAAGGTGGCAGCCGCCCTCGGCGAGATGGCCGCCAAAGCCGGCGACGACGCCAAGGCCATGGACTACCTGACCGCCGTTCGTCTCAGCGGCCATGCCCCCGATACCGCCAACCAGATCTTCGAGGCGCTCTACAAGAAGGGCCACAACGGCAGCCTGGATGGCGTGGAAGCCATGCTGGACACGGAATACCGCAAGCGCTTCCCCAACCCGGTCCACGTGGAAGCATATAAGCCCACCGAAAAGCGCAGCGACCGCGTGGTGCTGGCCGAAGTGTTCACCGGCTCGGGTTGCCCGCCCTGCGCCGGCGCCGACGTGGCCTTCGATGCGGCCATGGAGCGCTACGCGCGCAAGGATCTGGCGGTGGTCATGTACCACGTGCACGTTCCGCGTCCCGACCCGATGACCACGGAAGGAGGCACGGCGCGCTACGAGAGCTACGGCAAGAACGGCGTGCCGACCTTCGCCATCGACGGCAAAAAGACGGTGGGCGGCGGATCGCGCGACATGGCTGCCGGCGTCTTCGAACGTTTCCAGAAGGACTTGGAGAAGGATCTGGAGACGGCGGTGGAAGCGCAGGTGAAGATCGATGCGGGCCTCAATGGCGGCACGGTCAAAGTCTCCGCCGCTGTCGATAACCTGAAGAGCGATTCCAAGGACCTCAAGGTGCAAATCCTGCTGGTGGAGAAGGAAATTCGCCACCTGGGCGAAAACGGCATCCGCTTCCATCCCATGGTGGTGCGCGCTTTCGGCGGCGACAAGGGCGAGGGTTACAAAATCGAGGCCAACGGCAAGGGAACCTTCGATGCCACCTTCGATCTGGACGCCGTCAGTAAGGACCTCAGGAAGCAGCTTGACGAGTACGAGGCCAAGGGCCATCGCGGCGAGACGTTTAAGTTCACCGCCAAGAAAGACCAGATCGACCGCGCCCGCCTGGCGGTGGTGGTTTTCGTGCAGGACGATAAGACCAGGCACGTGCTGCAATCCGGTTACGTCGATCTCGCCACACCCGCGAGCCCGCACCCCGTCACGGAAGCCAACCAATAATGCGAAAATTATTCTTCGCGGGCGTCATGGCCGCTTGCCTCGCCGCCGCGCCGGCGGATCCCGTCGCCTGGAAACTGACCCCTCCCGCGGCGCCCGTGAAAGCCGGCGCCCGGTTCAACGTGAAGCTGCTGGCCGAGGTACAGGACGGCTGGCATCTCTACTCGTTGAAGCCCATGGCGGAGGGCCCCATCCCAACGCGCATCTGGATCGCCGAAGGCCAGCCCTTTTCGCTGGCCGGCGCCATCCAGGTGCCCGACCCGCAGGTGGTGCAGGACCCCAGCTTCGGCATGGAAGTGGAACTCTACGAAGGCGAGGCGGTGTTCACGCTGCCGGTGAGAGCCGCCCCCGGAGCGGCCCCGGGCGCGCAGAAGCTGGTGGTGAGCGCTTCGTATCAGTCCTGCAATAACAAGCTGTGCCTGCCCCCGAAGACCGTGAAAGTGGAAGTCCCCATCACGATCGGAAAGTAGAGTAGCCTTTTAGGCTGCCATGCCCCGATTCTTCGGGGCATTCTTAGTCTTAGTCACATCACCTTCAAAAACTCGATCAAATCGTTCTTCTCCCGATCGGTGAGCGCGCTCTCGCCGTCCAGCCCCGTCCCGAAGTAATGCCCGCGATTGACTACATAATCCGGGCAAGTACTTAGTTCGAACAGCGGATCGACAAACTTCGCAAAGTCCGCCTCCGTCTTCAGCTCTTGTTTCATTCGCAGCAACAGCGGGACCGCCTTCTCCGAGGGCAGATTCAAATTGGCCAGCAGGCTCACCGGCGTCCCCGCCGGAATCGGCCCGATGTCGATCGCCTCCGCAGACGAGAATCCGAAAAAAGATGTTGACGGCACGAGCATGCCTGCCAGCTCCGCGGGCATCATCCGCGCCGCAACACGCAGACGGCTCACCGCCGTGGTGCGCTCCACCCGGCCCAGCAACTTATCGCCCAACTTATCGTCCTTCTCCCTATTCCGGGGCCAAAGTAACTGCTCCATGCCGTCCCGGAATGCCGCCAGCCGGGCCGCGGGTGCGGGATCCGCATCGAACTTACCCACCGAGTTATTGTTCAGATAGGGAGCGCTATACCAGAGGCCGGCCAGCGATGCGGGCCGCAGATAGCCCCGCCCGCCGGCGGGCAGCTTCATCTCCCGCTTCTCGCCCGTCTCCGGATGATAGTAAGTGATGCTGCCGGCGGAGGGCAGCCTCTGGTAAGTCTCCGATGTAAATGCGCTCCACAAGTTACCGGCCGTGCCGTTAGTCGAAAGAGCGATGCAGGCGTTGGTCCCCACCAGGGGCAAGGGCACCCTCAGGTCGGTCGAGAGGAAGTTCTTATCCAAAAAATCGTCAGCCGCCACGATCTGGCGCATCTGCTGCCGGTAGCTGTCCGTTTGCGTCCACTTCCAGTAACGCTGCCAGCAATCCAGGTAGTTGTCCGGGCAATTTCCCGGGTCGGCGTCCGGCGGCGGCGGAGGGAACTTGCTGGAATGGCAACTGGCGCAGCGATCGGCGAAAACCAGCTTCCCGCGCGCCGCCGCCGCGCGGTCGCCGGATGGCTCGGCGGCCTTCGGCGCTTCCGCCATCCGCATCAGGAACCGCACCACGTTCGCCGTCATGTCTTCGGTGGCCTTCCAGTATCCCGAGTTCTTTCGCGCCACCGCGATATCCATCGGCGATTGGGGCTTGCCGCCCACCAGCGGGCTAAAATGCAGCAGCCACTCTTCGCTGAACATCCCCAACTCGGAGAACTTACGATTCACCGCGGCCAGTATACCCACCGAATCCATGGCGTCCTTCCCCAGGCGCGGGGTCCAAACCGTGGCCGGCTCCTCGAAGAACGAGGCCAGCGGTCCGCCGGCCACGTACGCGCTCATCTGACGGTTTTCGAGCGACGCGCCGGCCAGTTTCTCCTTGCCCCACTGCCGGGCCACCTGCATGCGGGCCGCGAGCTGGAAAAAGGCGCCTATCGCCCGCGGATTATCGATGTGATCGGTGGCGATCAGCGACATGTCCACCGACCCCGGCCGCGCGGCGTGCAAAAGCTGCCACAAGAACTGCGACGAGTCGCCCTCCCACAAGGCCACCCGGTCCAGCCGCAGAGACTGGGCGCCCACCGTCGAACTCACGTTTCCCCAGAACGGATCTTCCGCATCTTCGGGCAGTTTTGCCGGGTTCAAGCCGGCGTGGCAGAAGGCGCACGTCACGCCCACCCGGTAGGGCCGCACCAGATCTTTGGAGCCGTAATACGAGGGGTCGGTGTAATAGCGCACCGGATCCCACCGGGTCACCGCCGTACCGCGAAAATCCGGATTGGGGAACAAACGCAGCCCCACCACCCCACTGGGCTCGCCATACGCGCTCCCCGGAGAGGCGTTCTGCGCGCGGGCGCCGGCGGGCGCCCCCGGATATTTCTCCGTGTTCGCAAAGGGATCGGGCCCGCAGTCGACTTGCCGCCAGTCCAGCCACAGGCCGTAGCGCCGTGCATCGGCTCCCTTCGCCTGCTCGAAGCACGGCTCGTTGAGCACTCCGAGCGAGGCCAGCCGGTTCTCGCGGCGGAAACGATAAATCCGGTTCAGTTGCACGCGCTGCCCGGGCGTGGCATGCGGGTCCTTTTCGGGATCGTAAGAGCCGGCAATCTTCAGCAGGTCGAACGCTCCGGCGGACTGGCGCGCCAGCCAGTCCCAGAAGCGGTCGTTGCCCGCGCTCCACACCATCCACGTATTGCGTCCTTGCATTTCTTCCAGGGTGAGGTCGAGCCCGCCATCGACGTCGTGGAAGTAGTCGTCGTCCGGAGGGGCGAAGGTGACCTGTCCGGTAAGCCGCGCCTCGTCCAGCACGCGGCCAGGGCCGGGCAGGGTCCTCCAGCGTTGGAATTCCAGACCACCGAGAGCAAGCAGCGCGACCACGCCCGCCAGCAGCAAAATCCGCTTTGTCACGGCCCGATCAAACGCCATGGGTGGATGTTATGCGTAAGGTCTATCGTACGACAAGGCCGTCCGCTCCCGGTCATCCCAAACGTACTGGCTGTACTGTCTGCCGCAGCCTCCCCAACAGCACCGCGTCCACCTTCGCTTTCACCGTCCGCCGGTCCAGCCCCAGACGCCGCGCTGTCTCCTCGTAGCTTCCCGTGCGGCTGTAGACGATGGTCACATAGCGCCCCAACAACTCGTCCGCCGTCAGGCGTCCGGCGCGCGCCTGGCTGGCGAATTCCTCCACCGGATCTTCCGCGCCCCCGAGCGCCGGCCGGTAGTTCCTGCGGATGAGCACGTTCTTCACGCACTGCTCCAGCTCGCGATAGTTCCCCGGCCAGGCGTACTCCGTCCCCAGGTTCTCCGCGATCCACGGCAGCACCTCGCCCGCCAGAGCGTCGCCTTCCACCCCCGCCACGCGGCGCGCCATGTAGAACACCAGTTCGCGCAGCACGCCCGGCGACGCCGCCAGTTGCTCGGCCAGCGACGGCGTCGCCACCTGGTCGGAGCACAGCCGGTAATACAGATCCTCGCGGAACTGCCCCTTGCGCATCAGTTGGGCCAAATCGCGGTTGGTGGCGGCGATCAGTTTGCCGCGGAACTGCCGCCCCGCCGTGTCGCCCACCGGATGGAAGGTGCGCGTCTCGATCACGCGCAGCAGCTTCACCTGGATGCCCGGGTCCATATCGCCCAGCTCGTCCAGGAATACCGACCCCAGCTCGGGACACGTCTCAAGAAACCCGCGCCTGTCCGCCACCGCGCCCGTGAAAGCGCCGCGCTTATGGCCGAACAGCTCCGATTCCACCAGCGCCGGCGAAAGCGCCGAGATGTTGATGGGCAGGAAAACCGTCTCGCCATCGTCGGCGAACGTGAGGCGCCGGTCGTCGAACGGCACGTAGCGCGATTCCGCGATGGCCCGCGCCACCAGCTCCTGGCCCGTGCCCGAGGGCCCCGTAATCAGCGTGGCGAACTCGCCCATGCGCGCGTACAGCGTGCGCCGGTAGCGCCGCATGTCGTGCGTGAAGATGGATTGCCACACCGCCCCGCGCAATCGCGCCGCCGGCAGGGAACTGCCGATGATGTCGCGGAAAGTGATGTCGAACGCCCGCTGAATCTGCCGGAAACAGGCGAACGTGTGGCGCGGGTCCCGTTCGTTGGGGAAGGTCACGCCATCGATGGCGAAGCAGTGCCGCCAGTCCGCCAGAAACTGGTTGTAGAACCGCCATCGCCCCGGGTCGGATTGTCCGCTGCCGAACCCCGCTTCGTAGAATTTCGGATAGCACCGCTGGTACAGGATCTGTAGCGCCGCGTCTTCGTACATCGTCAGCTCCGCTTCGCGCGCCGCGGCGCCTCCGCGAAGCCGCGCGCCGAGTTGCTCCACCACGGGCTCCAGCCGGGCCACGATGCGCCACACATTGGCGCGTGGCTCGGGATGCTCCGCGCGGTAACTCCACACCGGTTCGCCTTCCATGAATTCGCCGCCCAGCACCGCCCGCTCCAGTTCCACCCGCTCCGGCAGAAACGGATTGGCGTACCCCAACCGCGAAACTCCCGCAAGCAGCGTCCGCTGCGAGGTGGTTAGAAAGGACATAGAACCTCGTTCCAAAAATGTACAGCACTCATACATCAATTGTACATAATTCGCCCATCGACTCCACCCCCCGCCTCGCGTAAACTCTTACCTGTACGCAGCTTAGCCCCAGCCATCGATGGGCCGCTCAGTTGCAATCCAGAGGGCATGGCACACAGCGGATTCAACAACGTCCTCAAGAACGGCGGCTTCCAGGCCTTCCTCTGGACCCAGTTCCTCGGCGCCTTCAACGACAGCGTCTATCAGACCATCGTCGCCCTCCACGTGGGCAACGCCAACCCCGCTTACGTGCCGCTGGTGCCCGCCGTCTTCACCCTGCCCTCCCTCCTCTTCAGCGGATACTCCGGCCACCTCGCCGACCTCGTCAGCAAGCGCCGCGTCCTCATCGGCGTCAAGCTTTTCGAAATCGCCATCATGCTCTTCGGCCTCACCACCCTGATCGCCGGCTGGACCGAAGGCATGCTGCTGGTGGTCTTCCTCATGGGACTGCACGCTGCCATCTTCAGTCCCGCCAAATACGGCATTGTCCCCGAAATGCTCGCCGACCGCGACCTCTCGCGCGGCAACGCGCTGCTCGAAATGAGCACCTTCGTCGCCATCGTCCTGGGCATCGCCGGCGGCGGCGTTCTGTTCGCGCTGTGGAAGGCGGCGCCCTGGCGCATCGGCGCGGCCACGCTGGCCATCGCCGCCATCGGCTTCGCCGCCAGCCTGCGCATCACCCGCGTGCCGGCTTCCGGCGCCACCCAACCCTTCCGCTGGAACCCCTTCGCCGAAATTGCCGGCAGCACCCGCCACCTGCTCCACGATAAGCCGCTCTGGCTCGCCGTCCTCGGCGTGTCCTACTTCTGGTTCGCCGGCGTGCTGCTCAAGACGGACCTGCAATACTTCGGCAGGGACGCGCTGCGCTCTGGCGATAGCGGCGTTTTCCTGCTCTGGGCCTTCCTCGCCATCGGTATCGGCGTGGGCAACATGCTCGCCGGCCGCCTCTCCGGCGACAAGGTGGAACTCGGCCTCGTCCCCATGGGCGCTGCCTTCATGGGTTTCTTCGCCCTTGCGCTCGTCGCCGTCCGCCATTCGTTCGCCCTCTCCACCGCCGCCGTGGTTGGCGTGGCCATGGCCAGCGGCCTCTTCGTGGTCCCGCTCTACGCCTATATCCAGCAGCGCAGCGACTCCCGCGAAAAAGGCCGCGTGGTGGCCGCCAATAACTTTTACCAGACCATCGGCATGCTGGTTTCTAGTGGCGTCATGTGGCTCTGCTATACCCGCCTGCACCTGGGCGCCGCCACCATCATGCTGGGCTTCGGGGTCTCGCTCTTGCTGGTCACGGCTTACATTGTCACCGTGGTGCCCGATTATCTGGTCCGCTTCGTACTCTGGCTGCTTACCCACAGCGTCTTCCGCATCCGTATCGACGGCCAGGAAAACGTCCCCTTCCACGGACCCGCCCTGCTCGTCGCCAACCACATGTCGCATGTCGATGGCCTGCTGATCGGCGCCTCCGTGCAGCGCTTCATCCGCTTCATGGTGTGGAAGCCCATCTACGAAATGAAGGCGTTCCACTGGCTCCTGCGCCGCGCCAACGCCATCCCGGTGGGCGCGAGCGGCGGGCGCGACGCCGTGGAATCCATCCGCGCCGCGCGCCGCGAACTGGCCGCCGGCCACATCGTCTGCATCTTCGCCGAGGGCGCCATTTCCCGCACCGGCAACATGCTGCCCTTCAAGCGCGGCATGGAGAAAATTGTCGACGGCACCGGCGTGCCCATCATTCCCGTCCACCTGGATCGTCTGTGGGGCAGCATCTTCAGCTTCGCCGGCGGCAAATTCTTCTGGAAATGGCCCGCCCGCATTCCCTACCCCGTGACCGTCACTTTCGGCGCGCCCCTGCCTTCCCATAGCAGCGCGCAAACCGTACGCCAGGCCATCCAGGAGCTCTCCGCCCGGGCCACCGAACATCGCCAACGGCCGGGCGACCTGCTGGACCGCCGCCTCATCCACGTGGCCCGCCGCAACTGGACCAAATTTGCCATGGCCGACACCACCGGCCGCTCCCTCACCTACGGCGAAACCCTCACCGCCGCAATGCTGCTAGGCAAATCTTGGAAGCTCTCCCCAAGCCGCTGGTCATCTTGGAAGCTCTCGCCATGCCTTTGGTGGGGCAGGCGGTTCCGCCTGCCAATCCGAGCGAAGCTCGGACAATCCGAACAAGTCGGCGTCCTCCTCCCCACCACCGTGGCCGGCGCGCTCGTCAACTTAAGCCTCACCCTACGCGGCGCCATTCCCGTGAACCTCAACTTCACTGCCGGAGGGGAAGCCATGCAATCCGCCATCGTTCAATGCGGCATCCGCACCGTCGTCACCTCGCGTGCTTTCCTCGCCAAGGCCAAAATCCAGCCCTTGCCGGGCACGGTCTACATCGAAGACCTGCTCCAGTCCGCCACCCCGCTTGCCAAATTGCGCGCCTGGCTCACCGCCCGCTTCGCCCCCGCCGCGATCCTTTCGCGCGGCTTCCGCACGCCCGATTCCCTGGCCGCCGTCATCTTCTCCAGCGGATCCACCGGCGTCCCCAAGGGCGTCATGCTCTCCCACTACAACCTGATCGCCGATATCGAAGCCATCGCCCAACTCTTCTCGATCCACCCCAGCGACCGCATCGTAGGCGTGCTACCCTTCTTCCACGCTTTCGGATTCACCGTGACCATCTGGTTCCCCCTGCTCGCCGGCTGCGGCGTGGTCTACCACCCCAACCCCACCGACGCCCACGCCATCGGCGAGCTCGTCCAAAAACACAAGGCCACCCTCCTGCTCACCACGCCCACCTTCTGCGCCACCTATACCCGCAAGTGCGCCGCCAGTGAATTCGCCAGCCTGCGTTACGTCCTGGTGGGCGCCGAGAAACTCCGCCAGCCCATCGCCGACGCGTTCCGCGAAAAGTTCGGCGTCGACCTGCTGGAAGGCTACGGCTGCACCGAGATGTCCCCGGTGGTGGCCGTCAACGCCCCCAACTTCGGCGCCGGCAAGGACGCGCAGACCGCGAACAAGTCCGGCACCGTAGGCCACCCGCTGCCCGGCGTCGCCGCGCGCATTGTGGATCCCGTCACCTTCGCCCCGCTGCCCGCCAATACCGAAGGCCTGCTGCTGGTAAAAGGCTCCAATCGGATGCTGGGCTATCTCGACCAGCCCGAGCGCACCGCCCAGGTCTTCCACGACGGCTGGTATATCACCGGCGACATCGCTCTGCTCGACGACGAAGGCTTCCTGCGCATCACCGACCGCCTGTCCCGCTTCAGCAAAATCGGCGGCGAGATGGTGCCCCATCTCAAGGTGGAAGAAGCCATCCTCAACATCCTCGGCGACGCCCAATGCGTCGTCACCGGCATCCCCGACGACACCCGCGGCGAACGCCTCGTCGCCCTCTACGTGCACCCCACCCTTACCCCGGCCGACCTGTATCAACGCCTTTCAGCCACCGCCCTTCCGCCCTTATGGGTCCCCAAGCGCGAAGACATCCATGCCGTGGACACCATCCCCCAACTCGGCACCGGCAAGCTCGACCTCCGCGCCGTCCGCGATCTGGTAGGACAGGCCTCCCGGCCTGTCCCTTCCTCCGCCCCGCAAGTGTATTTGTGAATCAGGAGATCCCATGGAAGCATTCTTGTTCGTCTGCATCCTGGTAGTGTTGGCGATCTGCTGGATCTACCTCCGCAATCGCATCGACGCGCTGGAAAACCGCCTGGGCGAACTGGAGCGCGCCGCCGGGCGCCGCGCCTTCGCCGCCCAGGTCGTCCCTCCGGCGCCAATCCCGACCCCGCCACCCGAATCCATCTCCGCACCCGCGCCCCCGCCCCCGGCCGTGGAGCGCCCGGCGCCGCCACCCGCCGCCTTTCCACCGCCCCTCGAGCCGGTCGCCGCCCCTGTGCGCCGTACCAGCGAAGAATGGGAAGCCCTCATCGGCGGCAACTGGGTCAACAAAATCGGCGTCTTCGTCGCCGTCATCGGCATCGCCCTCCTCCTCAACTACGCCTACACCCAGCTCGGCGCCGCCGGGCGCGTTGCTCTCAGCCTCGGCGCCGCCTTCGCCATGCTCGTCTCTGGCGTCGTCTTCGAACGCCGTGAAAAATATCGCACCTTCTCCTACGGCTTGATCGGCGGCGGATGGGCCGCGCTCTATACCACCGTTTACGCCATGTATTCCATCCCCGCCGCCAAGGTCCTCGACAACGCCTTCGCTGCCACGCTCCTGCTGCTCGCCGTCGCCGCCGGCATGATCGTCCACTCGCTGAAGTACCGCTCCCAGACCGTCACCGGGCTCGCCTACTTCCTGGCGTTCGTCTCTCTCGCCATCGCCGAAATCACCACCTTCAGCGTGCTCATGCTCGTCCCGCTTTCCGCCTCCCTGCTCTACATCGCCTACCGCAACCAGTGGAACCGCTTCGCCATCTTCGGACTCGTCGCCACCTACCTCACCTGCGGCTTGCACAAAGACACCGGGTCGCCCCTCTGGCAGACGCAGGCGCTCTTCCTCCTCTACTGGCTCATCTTCGAAGGCTTCGACCTGCTGCGCGCCGACCCCTGGCTGCTGCCGCTCAACGCGCTCGGCTTCCTGGCGCTCTCCGCCGGCAAATGGACCCTCGCCGCCCCCAACGATATCTGGCAACTCGCCGCCGGCGCCGCCGCCCTGTATCTCGCCGGCACGATCGTGCGCGCCCGCGCCGGCCGCTGGAAGTGCGCGGTGCTCTTTAACGCCGCGCTCGCCGCCACCGCCATCGTGCTCAAGTTGCACGATCAATGGCTGCCGCTCGGCCTGCTCATCGAGGCCGAACTCTACTACCTCGCTGGCGTGCGCTTCCGCTCCACCTTCCTCCGCACCCTGGCCGGCGCGATATTCGTGCTCCAGGTCGGCGACCTGCTCATCGAGGTGATCGTAGGGCTTCCCCCGCGCTCCTGGGAGCCCGTGGCCGCGCTCGACGTCGCGGTGTTCTATCTCAATCGCGCGCTCGAGACTTCCGAGGTCTGGTATGGCTACGCCGCCGTCGCCATGGCCGCGCTCATCTCCGGCTTCGAAGCCAACGGTCCATGGCGCGGACGCCTCTGGAGCCTCATGGCCCTCGCCCCGTTCTCTCTCGGCTGGTGGCGCCGCCTGCGCGATTTCCGCGTGCAGGGCTACGCCTTGGCCTCCGCCGGCGCCGTCGCCACCGCCATCTACCTGCCGCATCCGCCGCTCTCGCTCGCCGTGGGCGCCGCTGTCGCCTACGCCTTCGTGCACGTTACGCTCTGGAGCGGCGAAGATCGTTTCGGCCCGCGCGAGCGTGAAGTGTTGCGCCTGGCCGCGTCCTGCGTCACCACCCTGGGCCTGTGCAATCTGCTCTGGCGTCTTGTCCCCAGCCAATACCTGGGCATCGCGTGGCTGGCCCTGGCGCTCGCCCTGCTGGAAGCGGGATTGCGCAAACTGCCCGACGAATTCCGCTGGCTCGCCCTTCTGGTCGGGATCCTGGGGGTGTCACGTGTCGCCGGTTTCGATCTTTCCAGCCGCCTCGCCCTGGTCTCGTCGGCCCTCACTTACACCTTCGCCCTGCGCGCCCGCAAGGAGGCCGACGGCCGCGTACTCGCCACCGCTACCTGGCCGGCCACCCTCTTTCTCCTGGCCGGCCTTTACGCGCTCCTGCCGGCCTGGGCCGTTAGCTCCGCCTGGGCGTTGGCCGCGCTGGCCCTCGCCGAATTCCCCCGCCGCAGCCTGCGCGCCCAAGCCATTCTGGTAAGCGCCCTGGTGGCCACACGCTGTCTCGCCATCGACCTGGGAACCGCCAGGCCCATTCTGGCCATCGCGCCCACCATCGTCTGCTTCTGGGCCGCCATGTTACGGCGCCAACTCGGCGGCCTCCACCGCATGTACGACTCGCTTCTCACCACCCTGCTGCTGGGCGCGCTGATCTTCCACGAAGTCGGCGGCAGTGTGCTCACCGTCGCCTGGGGTGTCGAAGCCGTCGCCCTCCTGGCCGGCGGATTCGCCCTCCGCGACCGCGTCCTCCGCCTCTCCGGCCTGGCCCTATTTCTCATCTGCACCTTGAAGCTCTTCTTCTGGGACCTGCGCAACCTGGAAACCCTCCCGCGCATCGTCGGCTTCATCGTCCTCGGACTGCTCCTGGTCGCCGTCAGTTGGGTCTACACCCGCTTCCGCGATCAGGTCCAGCGCTTCCTCTGACGCGAGCGTGGCCTCCACGCTACGTTGCCGTCCGGCGCAGCCCGGCCAGTGCGCTGCCGAGCGCCAGCAGCAGCACGCCGGAACCCAGGAAGACCCCCGTGCCCGGTTCCGGAGTGGCGCTGGTGATCGTGGAATCGTCGGGCACCGCCGTGATGAAGCGCTGCGAACTGCCGGGTTGGTCCGGGGTCCAGATGGTGACGTTGTTCAGAAATGAGGCGGGGATCAGGTGGTTGGAGTATGCCGACTGCGCGAGCAGGATGTACGGCGCCGCCGCCGGATCGGCCTGGGTCGTGCCCAGGGTTCCCATCAACTGCCAGATGGCCATGGCGATGGGGCCTTCCACGTCATTGATCGTCGTCTGGTCCGAACTGGGCGCTCCCAAATACAGCGAGTAGGAGGCCAGGAACGCCGCTTCTTCTTCCGCCTGCGTCGTCGGAGTGGAAAGACTCCCCGTGTAGGTCGTGCCGACGTAGGTGTCCAGGTGCAAATCCATGCAGAAAACCGGCAGATTCGGCTCGCCGTTCAGCGTCGCCAGGTAAGGACCCACGGCCACACCGTCGTAATCCCAACTGTAATTACCCGTGATGATTATGGTGGCCGCCGGTATGCCCGGGCAGAAAAGCAGGATTGCCAGGACGCCGAGGGCGGCGGTCAGGACGAAATTGCGTCTGTTCAAGCTCATACTCTTGTAGACCACCGTCGTGCCGAGACTTTGTGGGGCGAGGCCCCGTAATACTCATCGTCCATTCCGGCGCCTCCCGCAGCGGCGTGCCGGCGCGTTTCGTCACGCAGTACCTTGTCAGATTCGCCGGACAAGTTTGTCCGGTTTCTCGCGCTCTGGGGCCTGTTGAGAGCGCCCTCCGCACCACCCGCGATATAATCGGTATCGACTACACCGCACCGGGAGCAACCTCCAGGGAGAACAAGTGGGACCCAATCGACACCCGCCTGCGCGTGGCGGCGCCCTGCCCATCGCCACCCGCGGCGCCGACCGCTACTTCGAACTGAAATCGCAGATCCACCGCAAGCTCATCGGCGTGCTCAATCTGGAGCGCGCTTCCTCCATCCCCAAGGACCGCATCCGCGCCGAGATCGGCCGCGTCGTGGAGCGCCTGCTCGACGAAGAGCGCGTCCCCATGACCACCGCCGAGCAGACCAAGATCGTCGAGGAAGTGCTCGACGAAGTCCTCGGCCTCGGCCCCCTGGAAACCCTGCTCAAAGAGCCCACCATCAGCGATATCCTGGTCAACCGCTATAACAAGGTATTCATCGAGCGCAACGGCAAGCTCTCCGAAACCACCGTCCGCTTCAAGGACGACGCCCACCTGCTGCACATCATCGAAAAAATCGTCTCCCAGGTGGGCCGCCGCATCGATGAGGCCCAGCCCATTGTCGACGCCCGCCTCCAGGACGGCTCGCGCGTCAACGCCATCATTCCGCCCCTGGCGCTCGACGGCCCCTGTCTCAGCATCCGCCGCTTCGGCCGCCACGTCATCACGCAGGACGAAATGTTGGCGTTCAAGACCCTCACACCCGGCATCCTGCGGTTCCTTTCGGCCTGCGTGCAGTGCAAGGTCACCGTCCTGATCTCCGGCGGAACCGGTTCCGGCAAAACCACCATGCTCAACGCGCTCTCCCGCTTCATCCCCGAGGAAGAGCGCATCATCACCATCGAAGATACGGCGGAATTGCAGCTCCAGCAGCGCCACGTCATCAAGTTCGAAACCCGCCCGCCCAACCTCAATAAGGAAGGCGGCATCAACCAGCGCATCCTGCTGCGCACCGCCCTCCGCATGCGCCCCGACCGCATCATCGTCGGCGAGTGCCGCGGCGCCGAAGCCCTCGACATGCTCCAGGCCATGAACACCGGCGTCGAGGGGTCCATGAGCACGGTGCACGCCAATACCCCGCGCGACGCCTTCTCGCGCCTGGAGACCATGGTCATGATGGCCGATCTCGAAATTCCCACCCGCGTCATCCTCCAGCAACTCGCCAGCGCCCTCAAGCTCGTGGTGCAGGTTTCCCGCCTCCAGGACGGAACCCGCAAGGTCCTCAGCGTCAGTGAAGTGCTTGGCGTGAAGGATGAAAAGGTGGATCTCCAGGAGATTTTCACCTTCGAACGCATCGGCGTCACCGATGCCGGCAAGGTGCAGGGACGCTTCCGGGCCACCGGCATTATGCCAAAGCTCCTGGAGCGCCTGCGCATCAGCGGCGTGAATGTACCGCCCACGATTTTCGAGGAAGTTGTCCCCGTCAACCTCTGACCGCCCATCGCCCGACCCGGATGTTATGATGCGAGCGAGTGGAGCGCGAACAGGTTCTAGCCAAGCTTCGTGAAAGGATCGTGCGCTTCGCGGCATCTCATCTATCGAGGGACGCCGCCGAGGATCTGGCCCAGGAGGTGCTCCTGCTGCTGCATGAAAAATACGCCCACCTGGAACGCGTCGAAGATCTGCTGCCGCTTTCTCTTCAGATCGTGCGCTTCAAGATCATGAGCCAGCGCCGCAAATCGGTGCGCCACGGCGAGTATACCCAGGTCTCGATTACCGATATTCAGTTGCCGGATCTCGATGCCGATCCGGCGGAGTACGTGGAACGCAAGCAGATGCTGGAACGGCTCGCCAAAGCCATGAGCGGTCTCGGCGATCGCTGCCGCGAACTGTTTCGGCTGAAGCTCCAGGGCAAGGCGTTTCCCGAGATTCAGAAGATCATGGGAGTGGCGGCGATCAATACCATCTACACCTGGGATCACCGCTGCCGCAAGAACCTGCTGGAGGCCATGGGCGGGAGTTGGGAGCCTCCCAAACGATGAGCCCGGAAGACATCAGGAAGCTGTTGGGCGGATACGCCACCGGCACGCTGACGGCGGAAGAGCAGCAGGCGCTCTTTGCCGCCGCCTTGGAAGATCAGGAACTGTTCGACCAGTTGGCCCGCGAACAGTCGCTGCGCGATCTCTTGCGCGATCCGGCGGCGCGGGCGGAATTGCTGAGCGCGCTCGATGCCCCGGCGGGCCGCACGGCCGGTTTCTGGCAATGGCTGCGCCGTCCCGAGGTGGCCGGCCTGGCGATGGCGGGTGTAGTTGCCATCGCCGTGGTCGCAGTCTGGCAGGGCGCGCGCATTGCCGGGGTGAAACCGCCGGCGCAGCCCGTCATCGTAGCGGAAGTGCGGCCCCAGGAAGCGCCGCCCGCGGTGCCCCCGGTCCAGCCTCCACCGCCAGCCGCCCAGCCCGAGAGCAAAGTGCGGCCCAAGCTTGCCGAGGCTCCCGCCGCCGCAAGGGCGGACAAGCAAACAACGGGCGCCCTGACGCCGCCATCCGCCACGCCGCCACCCGCCGTACCGCGATCCGCCGCGCCACCATCCGCCTCCGTCGCGGCCCTGGCCACGGATGCCGCGCACGCCATGCCTCCGCCTCCACCACCGCCTCCAGTCGCGATGCCTGCCGTCATGGCGAAAAAAGCCGAAGCCGCGCCGCCGCCGCGGCAACTCGCGGAAAATGTCGAAGTCCAGGCAAGTGCCGGTGTCCTCGACGCGCGCGCGCTGTTCTACGCCAACCTGCCGGCGCCGGGCGCCAATGCGTTCGTCCAGACGGGAGGAGGAAGCGGCGGCGGTGGCGCCACGCTGCCCGCCGCCGCCCCGCCGCTGCCCCGCGCGGATGCTGCTCCCCGGACCGCAAAAAAGGCCATTTCGGGCCTGGCCGCATCCATCGCAGCCACCGCCCCTCGCCTCGGCGTGCGCATCAGCATCCTGCGCGGCGAGCGCGAAGCCGATCTCACCACCGTGCTCGATCCCGGCGAAACGGTACGCCTGAAGCTCGTTCCCAATGCCGATGGTTTCCTCTACGTCGCCGAAGGCGCGCGCCTTGTGGCGAGCGGCCCTGCCGTCCGACTCAAGCCCTTCGAAACGCCGGAACTGCGCTTCCAGGGGAGCGGGCAGAAGCAGTTGTATGTCATGTTCTCGCGGCGTCCGCGGACCGTGGATCCGCAATCTTTCGCCGCCCTCGCCCGCGACAATCTGGTGCAGAGTTCGGCGGAGCAGGAGCGCGCCACCTACGTCGTCAACGGCCCGAGCGATGCCGTGGCCCAGCAGGTGGTCGTGCCGGTCACGTTGACTTACCGGTAGCTCCACGCACGGCGTCCACAAACAACCGCGCCACCCGCGGCGCATCGAATTGCGCCACCCATTCCAAGCCCTTTTCAGACTGCGCGGCCCGCGCATCGGGGGACTCGTAGAGGTCCAGAATCCCCGCCGCCAGCGCCAGTGCGCTTTCCGGTTCCACGAGAGTTGCCTGCGGCGCCACCTCGGGGATGGCCGCCGCGCGCGCCGCCACAATCGGCTTGCCCGCCGCCATGGCTTCCAGCAGCACGATGCCGAAGCCCTCCTGAACGCTCGGCAGGCAGAAGAGGTGGGCGCGATGGTATTCCGCCGCCAGGCGGGCGCGCGAGATGTCGCCCAGCCAGGTGACCGTGCGCTCCAATTGCAAACGGCCCGCCTGCGCCCGCCATTCCGCGTCGCATGGTCCGTTGCCGACGATGCGGATTTCCAGGTTGGGGATCGCATGGCGCAGTTCGGCCGCGGCTTCCAACAGCAGGCCGACCCGCTTGCGGCGGTAAAAGCGTCCCACGTAGAGCACCGTGAAGCGCGCGGCCTCGGCCGGAGAGGCGGCCAGGTGGCGGCGCCACGCCGCCAGGTCGATCGACTCCGGCACCACGGTGGGAAACTGTGCCAGCCCGTAAAGCCGCTGCGCGCATTCGCCCGAATAGCGGCTGGTCACCAGTACGCGCGCCGCGCGGTGAACGTGCAGCCGTTCGCAGCGCGCCTGCACTCCCATGGTGAAGCGGGTGAGCCCGCGCTCGAAACGGACCTCGTCGGCAATCACGCCCTTGAGCGACGCCACATGCGGCGCGCCGGCGGCGATACGGTAGCCGTCCATGTCGAAGCCGACCGTGCAATCGTACGCGGAAGAGGCGCGCAGCATGTAGTTGAACCAGAGCCGCTCGGCGGTGTAGACCGGGAAGTGGCGCCGGGGCGATTCGAAATCCACCGTGTGCCCGAGTTCGCCGAGCGCGCGCGCCAGCACCGAGATGCCCACGTAGGTCCCGCTGCCGCGCGTGATGTCCTGGGGCGTCGAGGTGAGGAAGCGGAATCTCAAGGTATCCGAATCACCAGGATAACGCTGGAGCGGCGCTCCAACGCTACACTGGAATGAGTAATGGAAAAAGCGGTATGTCTTCTCAGCGGGGGTCTGGATTCGGCCACGTGCCTGGCGTTGGCACGTCGCGAGGGGTATCAGTGCTACGCGCTCTCCTTCGATTACGGGCAGCGGCATAAGATTGAGCTCGATGCCGCGGCGCGGGTGGCCAAGGCGCTGGGCGCCACCCGGCACCTGGTGGCCAAGATCGGGCTCGATGCCTTCGGCGGGTCGGCCCTGACCAGCACTGGGCCCGGCGGGATCGAGGTGCCGAAAGGGCGATCGGCGGGCGAGATGGGCGAAGGCATCCCGGTGACCTACGTGCCGGCGCGGAATACCATCTTCCTCTCCTTCGCGCTGGCTTGGGCGGAGGTGCTGGAAAGCTCGCACATTTTTATCGGCGTCAACGCGCTCGACTACTCGGGCTACCCCGACTGCCGTCCCGAGTTCATCGAGGCCTACGAACGCATGGCGAACCTGGCCACCAAGGCGGGAGTGGAAGGGCGTACGCGGGTCAGGATCCACACCCCGCTGCTGCACCTCACCAAGGCGGGAATCGTCAAACTGGGGCGGGAGTTGGGGCTCGATTTCGGGCTGACCTTCAGTTGCTACGATCCTTCGGCGGATGGAGGCGCCTGCGGGCAGTGCGACGCCTGCCTGCTGCGGCGCAAGGGCTTCGAAGAGGCGGGCATTGAAGATCGCTGAGCTGTTCTACTCGGTGCAGGGCGAGGGTTCGCTGGTGGGCGTGCCGTCGGTGTTCATCCGCACCAGCGGGTGCAATCTGCGCTGCGTCTGGTGCGACACGCCCTATACGTCGTGGCAACCGGAGGGGACCGATCTCGAGCTGGGGCAGATTCTGGACGAGGTGGCGGCGCACCCCACGCGGCACGTGGTGGTGACGGGCGGGGAGCCGATGATCGCGCCGGACATCATCGCGCTGACCGGGCGGCTGCGCGAACGCGGCATGCACATCACCGTGGAGACGGCAGGCACGGTTTTCGCGCCGGTGGCCTGCGACCTGATGAGCATCAGTCCGAAATTAGCCAACTCGACGCCTCCCGATCCGGGGTGGAGCCGGCAGCACGACCGCTTGCGCATCCAGCCCTTGGTGCTGGTGGAGTTGATGGCGCGGTACGAGTATCAACTGAAGTTCGTTATTGCGCGGCCGGACGATCTGGAGGAGATGCGGGCGCTGGTGGAGCTGGTAAGCGCCGACCGGGAGCGCGTGATCCTGATGCCGGAGGGCACGGACAGCGAGCGCTTGCGAGAGCGCGGCTTGTGGCTGGCGGAAGTGTGCAAGGAAGAAGGCTTCCGCTTCAGCCCGCGCCTGCACGTGGATCTGTGGGGCGATCGCCGGGGGGTGTAAAACCGGGGACAGACGGAACGTTTTCCGGTTTTGTGTAGAGCTTGTTGCGTTTGAAATGAACAACTAAACTAAAGGACTTACGGGTGATGGATCTGCCAAGAAAACTGGAAAACGTTCCGTCTGTCCCCGGGTTTCTGGTGGCGGACGACGGGTGCAGGGAGCATCTGGCGGGGACGTCGCACGTGGAGCGGCCGGAGCGGTATGACGCGGTCCTGGAGGGGCTGGCGCGGGCCGGGTTGCTCGGGCGGATGCGGCGCGCGAAAGCGAGGACCGCTTCCGAGGACGAATTGCTGCTTTGCCACACGGCGGAATACCTGAAGACGGTGCGGCGCGACATGGAGTCCGGAAGACGGTACCTGAGCACCGGCGACACCGGCATCACGCCGAATTCCTTCGACGTGGCGTCGCGCGCGGTGGGCGGAGTGCTCAATGCGGTGGACGCCGTGCTGGGCGGCAGCGCGCGCAACGCCTTTTGCGCGGTGCGGCCTCCGGGGCACCATGCCAGCGCCGGGCGGGGGATGGGGTTCTGCCTGTTCAACAACGCCGCCATCGCGGCGCGCTATGCGCAGCGCCGGCACGGTGTGGGGCGCGTGGTCATCGTGGATTGGGACGTGCATCACGGCAACGGTACGCAGGACATCTTTTACCGCGACGCCTCGGTGTTCTTCTTCAGTTCCCACCAATGGCCGCTCTATCCCGGGACCGGACGCGCCGATGAGACCGGCGAGGGTCCGGGCGAGAGAGCCACGATGAACTTCCCGTTTTCGGCGGGATCCGGGCGGCGCGAGATCCTGGGAGCGGTGGAGAATTATCTGCTCCCCGCGGCGGCGCGTTTTCAGCCCGACCTGGTGCTGATCTCGGCGGGCTTCGATTCCCGCGAGGGCGACCTGCTGGGCCGCTTCACGCTGACCGATGAAGATTTCGCCGACCTCACGCGCGCGGTGATGGGGATCAATGGCGGCCGGGTGGTTTCCATTCTGGAGGGCGGCTACAACCTGGACGGCCTGGCCTCGGCGGCGGCGGCGCACGTGGCGGCGCTGCTCGACGGGTAAGACCACGGCGTCCGAGAGGGCTGGTGGTAAGCTTCTACCTATGCCAGATAATGCACAATCCAACCTGGACAACAGACTCGATCAGCTTTCGAAAATAGCCGGCATTCTATTGCCGCTGGTGGTGGCGCTGGTGGGTGGTCTGTACACCTATGAAAAGGACAAGAACGACGCGCGCACTCTACAGCGGGAGGTACGGCGGGACCTCCAACAGGTGCAGTATGGAAACCTGACGGCATTGATTCCGCTGCTGACGAGCCAGGACCCATCCAGCCGGACCCTCGGCATGGAGATCTTCACCTCCGAAGCGAAGAAGCGGGAAGCTCCGCTGGACTTGGTCCCGGCGATCAAGCGGCTCGGCACCGAACACCCCGAAAGCCAAAATCAGGCGATGGCCGCGGTGGCGGCGGCAGATGAGCAAGTCACCGCCCAGAAGAGCGGCAATCGATAGCGATTCGCGGAGTTCGTCCGTGACCTGGCGGAAGCGCCTGCCTCACCTCTCAATTCATGTACCAGCCGCCGTTGATGTGCAGCGTCTGGCCGGTGATGTAGCCATTGCCTGCCAGCATCAGGGCGGCATCGGCCACTTCGCTGCCCGCGCCGAAACGGCCGATGGGGATGCGGTCGGGCGTGGCGTTCACGTTGGATGTGACCATCTCGGTTTCGATTAACGCCGGCGAAATCGCGTTCACCGTGATGCCTTCTCTGGCGAGACGCGACGCATAGAAGTGCGTCAAGCCGAGCATCCCCGCCTTGGACGCGGCGTAGTGCGCGCCCACGACGCCGCCGACGTGCGCGGCCACCGAGGAGATGTTGATGACGCGCCCCCAATGGCGCGCGCGCATGCCGGGGAGGACGGCCTGGGTCACCAGAAAGCACGACTTCAGGTTGACGGCGATCAGTTCGTCCCAATCCCGCTCGGTGATCTCTTCGATGCTCTGCACGCGGGCGATGCCGGCGTTGTTCACCAGGATCTCGATGTGGCCGAGTTCCGTGCGTACGGCATCGACCAGGCGATCGACGCCGGCAGAGAGCGAGACGTCGGCCTGGATGGCGGCACAGCGGCGCCCGAGGCCGGCGATTTCGCTTTCGGTGTCCTTGGCGTCGGCGGCGCGAGTCCTGTAATTGATGGCCACGTCTGCGCCCGCCCGGGCAAGAGCCACCGCGATGGCGCGACCGATCCCGCGGCTGGAACCGGTGACCAGCGCGACTTTGCCTTGCAGATTATCCATCTCTCCAGGGTAGCGCCGAGCGGACCACTTCAGCGATCTTGGTCGGGGCGTTGGTGAGCGATCTGGTCGCTGGTTTCGGGGCGGACCTTCTTGTAGGCGTCCAAAAGCTGCATGAGATCGGAGAAGAGCACGGTGGACAGGCGGCGATATCCGCCGGCGGTGAAGTGGACGCGGTCGCCCTGCGCCAGGCCGGCCGACAGCCAATCGCGCATCGAGCCCGTGCCGCCCATGCGCTCGCGCGTGTCCCAGTAGACGCAGCCCAGTGCGAGGCAGACGCTCTGCTGCTGGGCGATGACATCGTCGATGCCGGGGACGATCTGCCATCGGCCGCGCGTCCTCACCCACCGGTCGGCGGGGCCGAGCACGAGGATGGTGGCCGTGGGCGCGGCCTGCCGCAGGCGGTCCACGACTTTGGCGAACGCGTCGCGATAGCTTTCGCGATGCCACAACGGGTCGCTGGCTTCATTGGTTCCGTAGGAGAGCACGATCAGGGCGGGAGTGCGGCGCTGCAAGTAGGCCGACAGCATGGTTTCGTCCCACTTCAGGAGCAGCGGAGCTTCGGCGCCATTGATGCCGAGCGCTTCGTAGGTGACACCGGCGGCCTTATCGGCCACCCAGCCGAAGAGGCGCACGGGGCGCGCATCGAGAGTCTTCAGCAGGAAGCGGTGCGGCCCGGGTTGGGTGACGTAGCGGACGAAGCCGGGGGCCGTCTCGCCTTCGGTAGGGATCTCGTCGAGGAACTCGTCGTAATCGTAGAGCGCCATGCGGCCGCCGCCCGGTTGCTGCAAAAAGTGGATCTCCAGGCGATCGCATTCGGCTTGCAGGAAGACGGACTGTCCGGCGCGCCTGGTGTCGATGCTGACGCCGCCCAGGCCGAACCAGCCATCGCCCGCGCCGGTGCGCAGTCCTTCGCTCACCCAGCCGGTGGTGCCGCCGCCGCGGGCATCGAAGCGGCGATAGCCGAGGAACGGATGGCCGGGCAGGGAGAAACCGGAGCCGCCATCGCCGAAGCGCTCGCGGAACTGTTCGCGCAGGCCGCCGGTCCATTCATCGGCGGCGGTATGCGAATCGCCGAACTGAACGATGTGGACGGGCGTCTTATCCTCGGCGGTAGCGAGGCGCGCCAGTTGCTCGAAAAACGGCACCAGCGCGCCGGGCTGCTGGAAAGGCTTCTCCGCCGAGCCGGCGAGATAATCCTCGACTTTGCGTTCCGCCGCGGCGCGCGCGGCGGGGCTCACCGGCGGCGTGGCGGGCCGCTTAGTCTTCTTCTTGGTTTTCTTTTTCTTGGCGGGCGGGTTTGGGACGGCGGTTTGCGGCGAACCGGCCAGCAGGCAGCAGCCCACGAGGGCCGCGCCGAGCGACTGGAGAATCCGGTTGCGCATCACTCTAGAAGGTCCCCTTGGTTGGCCACTGCCGCCGTCCGTGAAAGACCGCTATCAGTTCCAATCGCTCACCCCGCACCCGATACGGAATGATGTACGGCGTGCCCGGCACGACCAGCTCACGCATTCCGAACACCCGGCCGGGCCGTCCCATCTCAGGTTGTGTCTGAAGAAGGTCGACGGCCTTGAGAATGCGGGTCACGACGAGTGCCGCATTCTGCTCTGAATCCCTTGCAATGTACGCCCTGAGGGCGACCAAATGACGGATCGCCCGGCGGGACCAAATGACCTTCATTTTGGAGGTTTTGTCTCGCCTGGCTTACCCCAAGAATTCAGCCATTTCGCGACTTTTTCATGGCTGACCCCTTGGCCCGCGTCCAGTTCGGCGATCGCGGACCGGATTTCTCCAAGCTGCCACTCCTCAGCCTCCACGTATGCGGTGATGGCCTCTGCTGCGAGAAAGGACTTCGAGCGTTTGGATTGCTTGGATAGGGCATCTAATCGCAACTTTGTCCCGGCATCGATCCGTATAGAGAGAGTTTCCGTCATCAAGTGTACTCGCTTGTATACATCTTCGCACAACTATCACGCGGCGGAATCGGCGTGTCTATTCCTGGCTCTTCTGGCTCTCGCGGAGCGAATAGCGGTTCAGGCCGGAGATGATTTCGCGCGTGAAGGCGGTGGCGATTATTTTTCCGCCGGCTGGATAGGGATGAATGAAATCGGCGGACACGAGGCGCGGCTGGGCGGCATACCAGCGCGCCATGGTGCCTTCGCCGCCCATGGCCTGGAACGTGTCAAAGAATCCGCAGCCTGTCTCCCGGGCCACACGCCGCTGGAGTTCGACAATCCGCGGAATGGTGGGCATGGTTTCGATCTCGCCAGGGCCGGTTTTGTACCCGCGATCCATGGGGCTCATGATGAGCAGCGAGGTTTCGGGCAGCGCGGCGCGCAGGCGCCGGATGGCCTCGCGCAATTCCTTCTCGTACTGCTTGTCGATGAAGGCCGGAAAATCGGCCTCGTTGGTGCCGTAGTTGATCACCACCAGATCGGGATGGCGGTGCTGGAGTTCTTCGGCCCAGTGGCTCTGGTTGAACATGCGGGAAAGGACGGTGATGGAGGCGCCGTTGAGGCCGAGGCTGTCGTAGACCACCCCGGCGCCGGAGTTTTCGGCGCTGACCCCAAACAGGCGGACATGGCCTTGGGCGACGCGCAAGGTCAGGGTGGAGGCGGCGGTGGCGGTTTGGAATACGGCGAAATCGGCGCCCTTGGTTTCGCCCGAGGTGTCGATGCGGCCGAGCGCGGCATCGTCGGCGGAGACGGTCAGGGTTCCACCCTCAGGCTGGCGCAGGAACCAGATTTCGAATCGCGTGTAAGCGGCCTTCTCGAACACGATTTTGCTGTCGGCGGAAGGACCGCCGGTGAAACTGACGCCGCCCAGGCCGAACAGGCCGTCGCGTGCTTCGAAGTGGCTGGCCGGAACCATCTGCCAGCCCGAGCCGTTGACGCGCACGCCGGTGTGCTGATACCACGCCCAGGGCTTGGCCGGCAGAATGAACCCGTGGCCGGCGTTGCCGAAGCGGGCTTGCAGGAGGGCGCGAACGTCGCCGGTGATGAGGTCGGCGGTAGTGGGCGAATCGCCGTAGTGGACGATGCGGGTGACGGCGTCGGGCTCGCGATTCCCGGTGCGGCGGAGGGCGCGGTAGAAGGCGTCGAGCGCGCCCGCGGAATCATCCAGCAGCGGTCCGGCGGGGATGAGCCTGGCGTGTGGCAGGGCGGCGGGGATGCGAGATGGCGCGGGCGCGAGCGCGGCGTCGACGTGGCGCGCGAGCGGGCTGAGGGGAGTCAATTCCGGGGTGAATTCCAGCAACCCGCGTAATTGAGAGGTGTCCGGAGGGTGGATCACGGCGAGCAGCGCGCCCAGGGTGACGATGCTCAGCGCGGTATGGAGAGGGAAATCGCGCATGGTCAGAACCTGGAATACACGAAGGCCACGTTGCCGCTGGCGCCGAGATAGCGCAAGGCGAGCGCGACCGCGGCCAGCGCGCCGGCATGCACGTAGAAGGGGCAGGCGGCAAAGCGTTCCATGGCGCGCGCGTGCCATGGCTTGGGCAGGAAGAAGGTGGCGCCGGCCAGCAGCATGGCGGCGGCGAACAGGGCGGTGACGTTTTCGAAGCCCACCGAAAGCGACGCGATCCGGCCCAGAATATCCAGGGCATTGGTCAGGCTGCCAGCGCGGAAGAAGACCCAGGTGAGGCAAACGAATTGCCAGGTGCCGAAGACGGCGAGAGCATGCCGCCACGGGCGCGGCGGTTCCTTGGGACGCCCTCGCCACACCATGTAGGCGCGGGTGGCGGCCAGCGCCGTGCCGTGCAGCAGGCCCCAGATGGCGAAGGTCCAGGTGAAACCATGCCACAGGCCGCCCAGCAGCATGGTGATCACCAGGTTGAGGTACGGCATGACTCTGGTGCGTTTGCCGGGCAGCGAGAAGTAAAGATAATCGCGTAGCCAGTTGGAAAAGGTGATGTGCCAGCGGCGCCAGAATTCGGTGAGATTGCCGCTGCGATACGGCCGGTCGAAATTCAACGGCAGGCGGATTCCCAGCAACTGCGCGCAGCCGCGGGCGATGTCGGTATAGCCGGAGAAGTCGAAGTACAACTGGAAAGAGTAGGCGTAGACCGCGAGCAGAACTTCGGCGCCGCTATAGAGTTTGGGCGTATCGAAGACGCGATTGACGATGGTTTCGGCCAGAAGGTCGGCGATGCAGGCCTTCTTGAGCAATCCGAGGCCGATCAGGAAGAGGGCGCGGCCGCCTTCGGTGCGGTCCAGCGGGCGGCGCGCGGCGAATTGCGGGATCAGGTCGGAGACGCGGGTGATGGGGCCGGCCTGCAAGGTGGGAAAGAAGGAGACGGCGGAGAGGTGGGCCAGCAAGCTGGTGGTGCCCTCGGCATCGCGGCGGTAGAGATCGAGCGTGTAGGTGAGGGCCTGGAAGGTGTAGAAGGAGAGGCCGAGGGGGAAGATCCAGTCCCAGCCCCCGGGGCCAACCACCGCGCCCATGTGGCGCGAGCCGACGAGCAGGGCGAGATTGATGGCGACACTGATGCCGACGAGGATGCGGCGGACCGCGGCATGGCGAAAGCGCATCAGCCCGAGGCCGACGAGAAAGTCGGCCAGGGAGCAGGCGGGGATCAACGCGAGGTAGAACAGGCCGTAGCGCGCGAGGAAGAAATAGTTCGCCAGCAGGATGACGGCGAGGCGAAACAGCCGTGTTTGCGGGGCGGCCCAGTAAACGAAAAAGACTGCGGCGACGAAGACGAAGTAGGTGCTGCTGCCGGCGGCCAGGCCCATGGGAGATCTCAGGGTAACAACGAGCTATCCCGAGTAGCAATTCAGGGGCCGCGGGGCGGGTGGGGCCAAGGAGGAGAGAGTGTCGCGAGAGGGCAGCTTTCCCTTCAATGCAGAGACGCAGAGACGCAGAGACAAGCGCAGAGAAAACATATTTGGCCGCCGATGAACACGGATAAACGCAGATGGGGCGCTCTTGTGTTATCCGCGTTCATCGGCGTTCATCGGCGGCCCAATGTTTTTCTGGGACACCCGGTAGTTTGCGGAGGCACAGAGGAAGCTACTCCGTCCACGGTTTGACTTCGCCGCCGACTCCTTTATATCCGTCCTTCATGCGGTCTTCGATGTCCGTGAGCGGGTGCTCTCGCCTGCCGCAGACCCATTGCACCGCCGATTCAGCAGCGAGATCCGCGAATCGTTTCCGGTACCGGCCTTGGCGGGAGAGAAGGCCCGGAGATCCGGGAATTGTCCACGGTTCAGCGGAGTTCCAACAACTGCTCGACGGTCACCCCTGCTTCGTTTAGGATCTGGCGCAGGGTTCCGGGACGGACTTGCTTGTGATCTGGCACGACCACGCGGGCATACGGGCTGCCGCGCCTCAGGATAATGTGGCTCCCTCTCTGGCGGTTAACGACAAATCCTACCCGTAAAAGAACCTTGACCAACTCCTGGCCGGAAAAATCCGTGGGGAGCTTCACTGGTGGGTGCCGGTCTTGAGCTCGAAGTATTCTCTTCCCGCTTCAGCCGGGACCGGGTCACCAACAGCGATACAGTCTTCGATGTAGAGATCTGCCGCTTCGCGGATGTTCCTCATGACCTCATCATGAGTGTCGCCTTGGGATACACAGCCGGGCAGTGCCGGCACGGTGGCGACGTATCCGCCGTCCGCTTCCCGCTCAAGGATAACCGTATAGCGCAATGGAGTTTGGCCCTTGATTCTGATCATACCAGCGAATACGAACCGATGGGTTTGGCTTGGCGGCTTTCGTGAAGCGCCCCGCTGACGTGATCGGCGTTTGAACGAAGCCGCTGGCGCGGCGGACGCTACGCGTGGTGGTCATGGTGGCAGTGACGCTGTAGCAGTAGTATTTTGTGGGTCACAAGGAGGTCCCTGTGACCCAACTACGCAAAA
>JBEKDV010000028.1:0-37378 GCA_050014175.1 Candidatus Solibacter sp.
CTGCGAAAGCCGCTGACGAGGGTTTTCAGGAGAGCCGGATGCGGGAAATCTGCACGTCCGGTTCGACGAGGGGACAGTGGGTCGCGAGGACCGTCGCTCACTGTCCTACTCTACCGGCTAGTTGCTTTCTTCTTAAGCCGCCGCCATCGCCCTCCGCGGTTCGAACGTATACCCAAATCCCCGCACCGAGTGAATCAGAATCGGCGCCGCCGGATCTTTTTCCACCTTCTGGCGCAAACGCAGTACATAGACGTCCACCGCCCGGTCCGTAATCGCACGGTCCTGCCCCCACACCGCATTCAGCAGTTGTTCCCTGCTGAACACCACGCCCGGCCGGTTCATCAGAAACTCCAGTAGCCGGAATTCGGTGGCCGTTAGCGAGAGCGGAACCCCGTCCAGCCGCACCTGGCAACTGGTGCGGTCCAGTTCCAACCCGCCCGCCTCCAGAATGCGCGCCGGCGCCGCCTGATTGCGGAATTGCAGTTTGATCCGCGCGATCAGTTCGCGCACGAAGAACGGCTTCACCACGTAATCGTTGGCGCCCAGTTCCAGCCCCACGATGCGGTCCGTCTCGCTCGCCCGCGCGGTCAGAAATATCACCGGGATGCCCGCCAGGTCGGGATCCTTGCGGATGCCCTTGCAGATATCCAGGCCGTCCGAATCCGGCAGCATGATGTCCAACAGAATCAGGTCCGGCTTCTGTTGCCGGCACAGTTCGATGGCGCCCTTTCCGGTATTCTGCCCCGATAAAGAGAAACCCTCCTTTTCCAGGTTGTACTTTAACAGGGAAAACAGGTCCGTGTCGTCTTCGATGAGCAGGATCTTTTTCATAGCGTCACCGTAACCATACCTCCGCATATGTTACGGCGAGGTTAAGAGGCGGTGAATTCGGGATTAAGCTTGCCCTGCCCCAGCGTGGCCTGATTCACCGGAAGTGTGAAAGCGAACGTCGATCCTTCGTGCACGCGGCTTTCCACCCGCATGAGGCCATTGTGCGCCGCCACCAGGTGCTTGACAATCGCCAGGCCCAGACCCGTGCCGCCCAGTTCGCGCGAGCGCGCCTTATCCACGCGGTAGAAGCGTTCGAACAGCCGCGGCAGGTCTTCCTCGGGAATCCCAATCCCGGTATCGCGCACGAAAAACTCCACCATCGCGTCCTTGGGCAGGGCCCCCACCGAGATCCGTCCACCCGCGGGGGTGTACTTGATGGCGTTCTCCATCAGGTTGCTTAGAATCTGCGAAACCGCCTCGCTGTCGCAGCACACCACGGCGTCCTCCGGCGCGCGCTCCTCCAGCAGTTGAATCCGGCTCTTCTCCGCTATCGGCCGCATCATTTCGAAGGCGTCGTGAATCAGCGCGTTGGCCGGGTGGATTTCGAATTCGAATTTCTGCCGCCTCTGTTCCACCCGCGAAAGCGTCAGCAGATCTTCGGTCAATCGGGCCAGCCGCTCGGCATTGTGACGAATGATACCCAGGAAGCGCATGTTGTAGTCCGGATCCTCAATCGCCCCGTCGATCAGCGTTTCCGTGTACCCCTGAATGGAAGCCAGAGGCGTGCGCAATTCGTGAGAAACGTTGATCACGAAATCCTTGCGGATGCGTTCCAGCTTTTCCAGTTCGGCGTGCTCGCGCTGCAACTGCGCCACGGTCTGTTGCAGGTTCTCGGCGGTTTCGTTCAGGGTTTGCGAGAGCTGCCCGAATTCGCTCGAATCCGTCTCCGCCAGGCGCGACCGGAAGTTGCCGCGCGCCAGTTCGCCGGCGTGCGACATGATGGTGGCAAAGCGCCGCGAAATGTAGCGCGCCAGGGCCGCCGCCAGCAGAATCGCCGGCAGAAATGCCAGCGCCGTGCTCACCAGGATCTTGCCGCGGATCTCACTCACCTGCCGGTTGATTTCCGCCAGCGGAAAAGCGATGCGGATGGCGCTCCGTCCGCCCGCTACCGGCACAGCCACGTACAGAAATGACACACCCATGGTGACACTCCGCCGGATGTCCGCTCCCGTTCTGCCACGAAATGCCTGCGCCAGTTCCGGCCGCGTACGGTGATTTTCCATTCCGGCTGCGTCCGCTTCCGAATCCACCAGCACCTTGCCATCGGCGCGCACCACCGTGATCCGCCCCCCCGCCGCCCGCGCCATGAGCCGCACCCGCTCGGCATCCGGCGTTTCCGCCGCGCCGAAGGTCAACGCCAGCATCCGTCCCTTTGCCGCCAGTTGCCCGGTCAGGTTCTGTACGTAGTTGTCTTTGGCTACGTTGCTAGCGAAGTAATCCACCGTCACCAGCGCCAGCAGCAGGAGGCAAAATACCCCCGCGATCAACTTCAGGAAGATCTTGCCAGTCATACCGCGTCTTCGAAACGATAGCCGAATCCGCGTACCGTGGTCAGGTAGCGGGGATTATCGGGCTGCTCTTCGATCTGCTCCCTCAGCCGCCGCACATGCACATCCACCGTGCGCGGCGTGACGTAGCGCGACTCGCCCCATACCGCTTCCAGAAGCTGATCCCGGCTGTAGGCGCGCCCCGGATGCGTCAGAAAGTACTCCAGCAGGTTGAACTCGGTGGAGGTCAGCGAAATCTCGCGTTCCATGAGATACACCCGCCGCGCCGTGCGATCCAACCGGAACGGACCGATCACCGCCTCCGGCGGCTCCGTATCCATCTCCTCGCGCCGCAGGTGCGCCTTCACCCGCGCAATCAGTTCGCGCGGGCTGAAGGGCTTGGTCATGTAATCGTCGCCGCCGATTTCCAGTCCTAGTACCCTGTCCACTTCGTCCGACCGCGCCGTCAGAAACAGTACCGGCGTGCGCGCCAGCACCGCCGATTGCCGGATTTGCCGGCACAACTCAAAACCATCCACATCCGGCAGCATGACATCCAGCAGAATCAGATCGGGTTTGGCCTGCTCCAGCGCGCGCAGCGTGCCTTTCGATCCGCCCAGGGGCAGCGCCTCATACCCATGGCGGCCCAGGTTGTATTCGATCAGCGCGGCCAACTCCGCTTCGTCTTCCACAATGGCGACTTTTTTCGGCATGGAACGTGCTTACAGTAGCAGGGTTAGTACGTCCTATTGTAGCCGTCCCCAGGGGCTGGAGTGCTAGACTCAGGGTGTGTAGGAGTGAGCTATTTCCCTTAAATTATTGCAGTTAGGTTGTCTTTTTTTAATTTTACAGGTTCCCGGTTCGAGCGCCTGCCGGGATTGCGCCCAGTCCGCTTTCGGCGGCCCCGGCGACAATCGCTTTACACCCTACGATGCGCTCTGCTCGGGCGCGGCCTGCCGCGATGCCGGATTTCCGCAAGTCTTCGTCAACGCCGCCAATCTCACCCTCTTCGTCCGCGTCACCGACCTCGCCTTTGGCGCTGCCGCCTCCGCGTTCACCCTGGAACACTCGTTCAATATGGACGACACGCGCGGAGGGGTGCTGGGCATCGGCTGGTCGTTCAGTTTGGGCGACACCATCACCACCGATCCGGATGGCACCCTGGTGCTGCGCCGCGGATCGGGACGCACCGACCGTTTCGCCACCGCGTCCGGATCCACCGCGCTCTTCCCGGTCACCAACACCACCGATTCGCTTGCCCGCAACGCCGACGGCACCTACACCCTGCGCGCCGCCGCCTCCACCACCACGCGCCTCTTCACCAGCGATGGGAGACTGCTTTCCATCCAGGATGGCGCCCTGGTGCGCGTCTCTCTGGACTATGATTCCTCGAACCATTTGAGCGCCGCCCACTACCGCGGCAAGCTGATCAACTTCGCTACCGACACCACCGGCCGCATCACTTCCATCAAGGACGCCGCCGGCCGCTCGGTGAGCTTTGCCTACACCGCCGATGGCCACGTCGCGCAGCAGATCAATGCCGATGGCAGCGTTACCGCTTATCAGTACGATGCCGCGGGCAACCTCACCTCCATCGCCTGGGCCGGCGGCCAGACCGTCATCGCCTACACCGGCGACCCCGGCTTCCTCAGCGTGGCCAGCGTGACCACCCCCGATACCGCCGTCCGCCACTACGATATCCCGCTCACGCCCGAGCAGATTCGCGTCACCGATGGCAACGGCGACGCCACCTGGTACACCTCCACCGCGCTCGGACTTCTGCAAACGGTCACCGACGCGGCCGGCAACACCGTCAGCTACGCCTACGATGCCAACGGTAACCGCGTGAAAGCGGTCGACGGCGCGGGCGAAACCGTCACCTTCACCTACGACGCCAACAACAACCTCACCGGCATCACCGACGCCGCCAATAACCACTGGTCCGCCACCTACACCACCGGCGGCCTGGCGCGCATCACCGATCCCAACAAGAACGTCTGGACCCTGACTTACGACCCTAGCGGCAATCTGGCCGGCGTGGCCAATCCGCGCACCCTCACGGTCCTCGCCACCCGCAATGCCGCCGGGCAGATCGTCTCGCTGGCCGACCCCAAGGGCAACACCGGCAACTACCAGTACAACGCCGATGGATTGCTCACCGGCTTCACCGATGCGCTGGGCAACGTTTGGGCGTGGACCTACGATGGCGCCGCGCGCCCGTCCACCCAGACCGACCCCACGGGCGCTACCCTGAAGACCGCGTACACCACCGCCAACCGCATCGCCACCCTGACCGCGGCCGATACCCAAACCACCTTCGATTACTCCGGCATCCAGCGCGACAGCCTCAACCGCCTCTCCCGCTACACCGATTCCAACGGCAACCAGTTGACCTACAGCTACGATGCCGACAGCCAGCTCACCGGCATCACCCTGCCCGGCGGCAAAACCGTCGCCTATCAGTACGACCACCTGCACCGCCTCAGAATGGTCTCGGATTGGGGGGGCAATTTTGCGCTCTATAGCTACGATACGGCCGGGTGGCCCGTCAGCCTCAGCGTCTCCGGCGGCCCGGTGGCCATCTATCAGTACGACAGCGCGCGCAATCTGCGCGCCATCGTCAGCACCGGCCCGGACGGCACGCCGGTAGCGGGCTACCGTTACACCGTGGACCCCAACGGCAACCGCACCGCGGTCAGCGCGCTCGAACCCAACACCTCCACCGTGGCCAAACCGCCATCCCTGGTCTACAGCTTCGACGCCGCCAACCACCCCATCTCGCGCAGCGACGGCATGACCTACCAGTACGATGCGCGCGGCAATCTGACCGCAATCGCGGGCGGCAGCAACGTCAAGCTGGCATACGACGAATTCGGCCGCCTGCAAAGCCTGACGGGCGACGCCACCGGTTCCTACGGTTACGATTCCACCGGTCTGCGCACCATCCGCAACGATCGCCGCCTGCTCTACGATCTCTCCGGCGGCCGGCCGCGCGTGGTCATGGAAACCGATTCTTCCAACACGCCCATCGCCTGGTATGTCTACGGCCTCGGCCTGCTCTGGAAAGTAGCCGCCGATGGCACGCCGTACTTTTACCATTTCGATGGCGATGGCAACACCGTGGCGCTCTCTAATCCCACGGCGGGCGTGGTCAATACGTATCGCTACGATGCGCTGGGCCGCCTGATTTCCGCCAATGAAGGCGTCGAGAACGTGTTCCGCGCCCACGGCGAAGCCGGCTGGATGGACGATGGCAACGGCCTGCTCTTCACCGGCAGCCAGTTCCAGTTCCCCGAGTTGCGCCTCACCCTGCCCGGTAAGGCCGACCCTTCGCCACCCGTCCCGGTCCTCCAACCCCAGCTCTTCGGCGCGGGCACGTGCTTCCTGGAAGGCGTGGCCAATTGCCTCGCCGCCACCGGCAGGAGGACCCGCTAATGGTGGGGCATGCTTTAGCTTGCCAACGCCCGCTTGCGGGCGCATTCTTTCTCCCCTTCGCGCGGTCGCTGCTGCTGCTCGCCCTCGCGATCCCGGCGGCGAATGCGCAGAATTCTCCGCAGCTCGATTGCAACCACCCCGTCGACGTGCAGGTTCCCCAGAACCTGACTCAAGCCAACGTGACATTCCAGGGCAGTGCCGGCGAAACCGTCTACATTCGTCTGCTGGCGAACACCCTGGACCCCGGCTTCGGCCTGACTATTCCGATGGTGGCCGATCCCTACGGCAATATCTACAGCTCGCGGTCGCAAGATCAAACCGTAACCGGCGCTACCCCCGCGGATCTGGCCGGCCTGAATTCGGGCGAAACCTTCACCGGGCTGGAATTCGACCTGCCCACCGATGGCACATTCACCCTGCGGCTCACCGGCTCCAACCCCAGCGCCGGCGCCAACCTCCACGTAACCCTGACGCGCATCAACCGCCCTTGCGGTCCTACCCTGACCTGCGGACGTTCCCTGGCCGGATCCCTCTCTAGCTCCGTGCCCGGCCAGGTGGATAGCTATCAGTTCTCCGTGACAGCCGGCGACGTCGTGTCCTTCCGCCTGCTGCGCGTTGCCAGCTCCGGTTTACCCAACACCGGCACCAGTTTCTTTTTCGCCGTCTACGCTGCCGATCCAACCCGCAACAACCTGCCGTACGCCGTCAACGTGGACCCCAAAACCCTGCACCTGTCTTACACCTCGCTCAGTGGCGGGATCTATGGCCGCTATGACTGGACGGCCACCGTCACCGGCACGGTCACGGTGCTGGTCTTCGAGTACACCGGAACGCTCGGCGGCAGCTATTACATTTCCGCCACCAAGCTCAACGGCGGCGGCTGCGGCGGCGCCGCGCTCACCTGCAACTCCACCGTGGACGGCTCGCTGATCACCCCTCTCACCTACAACTTTTACACCATCCAGGCGAGCGCCGGCGACGTGTACCAGTTCCGCGCCGCGCGGTCCGCCACCAGCGGCACTTTCGCACCCTCGGCCGAAATCTTCAACTCCCAGGGCACTAGCGTGGGCGTCGTGCCGGCGGCCGGTGCGGCCGGCCATGCCGCGTCTACCGTTACCTTCACCTTTCCCACGTCGGGCACGTTTTCGGTGATCGTCTCCGGCCCGCTCGACGGAAGTTTGGGAGGCTATTCCTTCTCCGCCCTCCGCCTCAGCCGGCCTTGCGACGGCACGCAGGCGCTCACCTGCTCGTCCCTTGTGGATGGCGCCATTAGCGGCTTGATCCGCAACCAGGTCTATTCCCTCACCGCCAGCGCCAACGATGCGTACCTCGTGCGCCTGCTGCATGCCGGCACCAACAGCCTCTTCCTCCCGCGCGTCGATATCTACGATCAGACCGGCGCCTCGGTCGCCTTCGTCAATACCGCCGACCTGAAGCAGGTCGGCTTCACCGTTCCGGCGGACGGCGTCTACACGGTGGTAGTCACCGACAGCTACGACAACTCGCAAAGCGGCTCGTACTCGCTCTCCCTGTTGCGCCTCAACCGCCCCTGCGGCGCCGCCACGCTCGGTTGCGGCGCGGTCACCGCGGTCAGTCTCCCGCGCGCCCTGTCCAGCGGCGTGTACACCTACACCGCCGCGGCCGGCGAATCCTTCAGCCTGCGCATGCTGCCCGGCGCCGGCACTCCGCAACTCTCTCTCGCCGTCTACGATCCCTTGGGCAACCAGGTCGGCCAGCCCCTCTCCGGCAACTTCACCGGCGTCGACGTGACCCAGCCGGCGGCCGGCGCCTACGCCGTGGTCGCCACCGATGCCAGCAAGACGCCGGCCGCTTCCAGCTTCACGCTCGACCTGCTGCGCACCGTCAACGCCTGCTCCGTGCCCGCCTCACAGGGCACGACGGTGAATGGCGTGATCTCGGCCACGGCCCCGTTTCTGGTGTACAGCATCGCAGCCTCCAGCGGCGACGCGCTCTCCCTGCGCAGCAGCTCTTCCACCGCCGGTTTCGCCTCCCAGATGGAGATCTACGATCCCACCGGCGCGCGCCTCGATTCCGGCGTCTTCAGCCTCTCCCGCAAGGCCGCCGTTTCCGGCAACTATACCGTCATCCTTGGCGCCGCCGCCCCGCTCACGGCGGGCGGATACAGTTTCGCCTGGCAGCTTCTGAATAAGCCGGCCGGTGCATCGCCCCTCGCCTGCGGCGCGTCCACCCCGGGCACGCTCTCCCCATCCAACCAGTTCCGCTACTATACCCTCGCCGCCAACGCCGGCGATATCCTGCGGCTCCTCTTCACCCCCATCAGCGGCAATTCCTCGCCGCAAATGGAAATCTTCGACCCCACGGGCACGCGCCTCGCCGCCACCTCCGACGTCACCCAGAAGGCCGCCGCCAGCGGCAACTATCTGGTGGTAGTGAGCCCCAACACCAGCTCCACCGCGACCGGCGCCTACAGCGTGGCCTTCCAGCGTCCCAACAACCCCTGTTCGCCCGTGTCGCTGACCTGCGGCCAGACCACCTTGCGCCAGGTCAACCTTCCCGCACAGCTCGACACCTTCTCCTTCAACGCCACCGGCGGCGACCAGACCGCCATCAGCCTGACCCCGCGCTCCGGCGCCTATTCCCCATTCGTCGAGATGTACGCTCCCTCCGGCGCCCTCCTCGCCACCAGTTCCAGCGGCCTGTTGAGCAGCGTGCTCCCCACCGGCGGCGTCTATACGCTCCTGGTGCGCGATAGCACCGGGCTCAACCTGGGCAGCTATCGCGTCGGTTTGCAGGACAACACCAATACCTGTACCGTGGCCGATACGGAAGCTCCCGTGATCACGCTCATCAGCCCGACCGGCGGCGAAGTTCTCCCCGGCGGCGCCACCTACCATATCCAGTGGCTGAGCGACGATAACGTCGGCGTGGCCACTCAGGCCATCGCGCTTTCCACCGACGGCGGCAAGACGTTCGCCGACCCCTTCGCCTCTCTCGGCGGCAACCAGCAGGCCTACGACTGGATCCTGCCCGCCGGCATGGCGCCCACCCGCACCGCGGTCCTACGCATCACCGCCACCGATGCGGCCGGCAATGCGCAATCCGCCTCCAGCGGCCTGCTCACCTTGATCGGTTCCGGCTTCACTCCGAACTCCAGCGCCACTTACTCCTACGACGGCCTCAATCGCCTCGCTCAAGCCACGTTGAGCGACGGCACCGCCATCCAATACATCTGGGACGCCGCCGGCAATCTGGCCATGATCACCATTACGCAGCAGTAAGAAACCAGGTTTCTTCGCGCGTTAGAACAGCTTGAGCGCGATGAATTTCCGCGGGTTCGCCCGCAAACCCTTGGCCAGTGCCTGAAACTCGCGCGTCGTGCCGGCCAGAGCTTGGTTGAGCTGCGGGTTCACCATCAACTGTCCGATCGTGCCCTGTCCGGAGTTGACCTTGTCCATCATGCCGTCGATCTTGACCGTCAGCTCGTCCAAGCGTGCTTGCAGTTGGCCCAGTTTGGCCACGGAACCATTGCCCGCTTTGACCGCGGCCTGCACATCGCGAAACTCCGCGGTGGCGCGCTCCAGGCCATCCTGGAATTCCCTCAGCCTGGCCGAGGTCGCGTCCGCACTCGCCATAATCGCGTCCAGGCGCTTCAGCGGCGCATCCAACTGGGCGTCCAACGGGTCGTCATAGAATAGCTTCGTGATCGTGCCATGGCCGTGCTGCACGTCGGCCGTCAACCGCTTCAGTTCGGCGCTGATCCCGGCCCCCGTCTGCAATTGCTCATCCTGCACGATCTTGCCGATGGCGCCGCTGCCTTTGTCCACTGCCGACAGCAGTTTGTCGGCGCGCGTCACCACCGCCTGCAGCCGGTCCAGTTGCAGGCTCATCTGCCCCATCATCCTGGTGATGTCCTGCGTCTGCGTAGTGCCCAATTCGGCGCCCGCTACGACGTGCTGCGCACTCTGCCCGCGGCGAATCCCGATGAACTGGTCTCCCAGCAGGTTGTCCGAGGCCAGGCCCGCCAGCGAATCCACCGGAATCTCCCGCAGGTAGCGTTCGCGCACTTTCAGATCGAATTCGACTTTCCGTTTGGGGTCGCGCGAGTTGGTGAGCTTCTGGCTGTCCAGGTAGCCGATGGGGATCCCGTTGAGCCGCACCTGCGTCCCATCCACCAGGCCCGAGGCGTCATCCAGGAAGGTGCGGAGCGGCACGTAGCCCGGCGAAAGATCTTTGACGCGGAACAGAAAAACACCCAGGGCCGCCACCAGGACACCTCCGCCCAAACCGACGATCGCCATCCTGCGCTTCGAGCTCTGCACGCTTCACACCTCCGCCCGCCGCCGGTCTCTCCACCTGATTAAGCCTACCAGCACCAGCGCCATGGCGACCGCGATACCGGCGATGTTCCACCCGTTGCGCGTCAGGAACCCGTGCGCATCCTCGCCCAGTCGTATGCCCAGATACGCTTCGCCGTAATAGCGAATCACCCGTGCCAAGAGGACCACGCCCACAAACCGGCTCACCGGAGTATGCATCGCGCCGGCCGAAATCACGAACACCTTGAGCGGCAGCGGCACGAACGGAGTCACCGCCGGGATGAACACCGTGATCAATCCGTAGCGCTGGAACCACAGCCGGAACTTCTTCCGCTTGCCCTCGAGCGCTTCCTTGCCCGCATAGCGCCGGACGCCGTAGCGCGCACCCAGGAAGAGAAGCAGGTTGCCCAGCATCGAACCCGCCGTGGCGGTAGTGGCGGCGATGTATGCCATGTGCGGCGTCTTCACCGCCAGGTAGATCATCAGGGCGTCCACTCCGCCGACCAGCGGCACACCCAGGGAATCGAGCAGACCGATGACGAAGAGGCCCGCCGGGCCAAATGCAATCAATGCGTCGCCAATACTCTTGAGCAATTCTTTATCTTAGTGTATTCCGCGCTCCCCCACCGGCGCTATGCGCGGGACAGCCTCGCGCCGAATGCCGAATCCGATACTCGGCTCCGCGGCCGGATCGAAAACGATGAGACATTGTCATCCCTGTGCCCCAGACCTCCCCGTTCGTCAGACCGCATTGAAACTCCCACGAAAACGCGCGGCTTTTCAGGAGACGTGCAGCGCCGGAGCGTTGTCTCTGTTGGGATGGGCCTTCGGCCCGCGAAACTTCATGAAAAATAGTGGACCAGGCAAGGTGGGGCAGGCGCTTTCGCCTGCCAACCCGGGGGCGCCATTGGGACAGCGATTAGTAGGGTGGTTTTTCGAACCTGTCACGATGCGGCTTCACGACGATTTCCACGTCCTGATTGAGCGCTACCAGAAAACGCAGAAGACGCTCCACGGAGAATTGGCGGAATTCCCCTCGCAGCATCTTGGACACGTCCGGCTGACGGATGCCCACCATACCACATCAAGGGCTGCCTCCCCCCTCACAGCAGATCCGCGAAGCTCTTCCTTAACTTATAGAACCACGCGTGGCCCAGCAGACATACCACCGCCGCCACCAGCCACAACTTCCACACCGCCCCGAACGCCGGCGCCTGATTTTGCAAAAAAATCGACCGGTAGCCGTGCACCAGCACGTACATCGGATTCTTCGTCAGCACCCCCACCGCCGCGTGCGGCAGCTTGTTCTCCGGGTAACAGATCGGCGTCAGAAAAAACCACAGCGTCAGCACGAATCCGATGATCTGCCCCAGGTCGCGCGCGAACACTCCCAGCGCCGCCAGGAACCAGCTCACCCCCGCGGTGAACAGAATCTGCGGAATAATCAGCACCGGCAGCCACACCAGCGCGACCGGCAGCGTGTGATTGATGGCCAGCAGGAACATGCAGTACAGCACGATGGCAAACAGCTCCGTGATCAGCCCCGCGCACACCAGGTTCACCGGCAGCGTCTCCACCGCGAAGACCAGCTTCTTGACGAAATTGCGATGCTCCAGCATCACGCTCGGCGCCCGCCCGGCGGCCTCGCTGAACGCCAGCCACGGCAGCATCCCCGCCAGGAAATAGAGCGCGAAGCTCGACCACGTGGCGTGCGGATCGTAGCGGTCCCTCAGCACCACCCCGAACACGAAAAAGTAAGTCAGCATCAACAGCAGCGGGTTGATGATGGTCCAGAACGCGCCGCCGAAACTGCCGCGGTACCGCCCCAGAATGTCGCGCCGCACCATGGCGCGGATCAGCCCGCGATTGCGCCACACCGTCGATACCGGATAGACGAACGCGCGCCCGATGGAGCGCACCGCGCCCTCCCGCGCCAGCGTGGCGCGCGTGGCCACGCGCACACGGTCCACCCGCGCCGCGCCGTTTTCAGTGGACGCCTCCACCAGCAGGAACGGCCAGCCCTGCTCGTAATACCAGCAGACGTCTTCGCGCATCGGCGAGAACACCACGTGGTAGCTGCCGTCTTCCCCCGGCAGGGCGATCTCCAGGTTCACCCGCGCCGTCTCGCCGGGCTTCACCTCGCGCTCCGGATGCACCCTCGCGCCGTCCACAATCAGCGTGCCGGTGGCGGCGTCGAAGAGGTGGTAGCCCACGCCGAAGCCTTCGCTTGGACGCCACGTCCCGGGCGAATCGTTGCGCACCGCGAAGGCGGCGTGCAGCTCGCGCGTGCCCGCGTCCAGCCGGACATTCGGCTCCAGGTAGGCGACGTTCATGTGCACGGCCTCATGCGTACGGCCTCATGCGTACAACCACGCGGGATACCGTTCCCGCACCGCGCCGGTTTTCCTGCCCACAGCGTAGATGCCGTCGCCGCGCAGTTCGGTGCTCAGGCGGTACCGCTCCAGCAGATGCAGAATCCAGCCAAACTCGGGATGCGGCTCGTCGCGGAATTCGCCCGTCTCGAGCAGCGTCACCTCGAACCCGGAATTCTCCAGCAGTTGGTTAATCTCGCGCGGCGTATATTCGCGATTGTGCCGCGCGTCCACCTCGCCCGTGCCGTCCGCCGGGCGGATGTAGGCATGAAAGAACCCGGGATGATAGCCTTGCAGAATCCCCGCGATACCGCGCAGCGCGGCGATATTGGGCGTGGTCAGCACCAGGTGGCCGCCCGGCTTCAGAATGCGGTTGACCTCGCTCATCAGGTGCATCGGGTCTTCGAACAGGTGCTCGATCAGCTCGCCGCAGATCACCGTGGCGAAATGGCCATCGGGGTAGGGGAACACGTCCTTCTCGGCATCGAAGTGATCGATCTCGCACGCGAACGTTTCGCCCTCCGTGTTGGTCACCGTGCGATGGTCGCTGCGCCCCAGTTTCCCGTAATAGCAGCCGCGCACTTCGCCGTAGCCCAGTTTATTGCGCAGCGCGGGCGTGATCTGCAGATACGCGCCCATCTCCAGCACGCGCTCGTCCGCCGATCCCGGAGGCGTGATTTCCAAAGTCTTCAGCAGCCGCGTGGAATGCGTGGCGAGGTACCCGGCGGACGCCTCGCCGACGGCCCAGCCCTGCAGATATTCGAGAGTAGGTTGACTCGTGGATTCTTCGTCAGCGCGTTCCGGCCGGCCTTCCAGTGGGGCGTGCGCCTCGCGGCGCAGCCCCGATATCTCCGCTGGCTCCGCGTTCCCCGGTTTTGACGTTCCCGCTGCTCCTCCGCCTCTTCCTCCGCGACTCCGCGCCTCCGCGTCAAAATCATCCTCTCGACCCGCGAGCCCGTGCTCCCGGGTTTCCGATCCCACGTCCGGCGCCCACTCTTTCCCCTGAACCACCGCCTCCAGGAAGCCGGCGTACTGCGCGGCCACCGCCGCCCAATTGCACTCGCGCGCCACGTAATCCCGCGCGCGCCCGCCCAACTGCCGGGCCACATCGGGGCGCGAGACCAGCAGATTCAGATACTCGAAGATCAGGTCTTCCTCGCCCGCTCCCACCGGCACCTTCAAGCAGACATCGTCGGGGAATTCCTGAAAGCTTCCCACCTCGGAGACCATCACCGCCTTGCCCAGCCCCAGCGAGCGCAAGAGCGTACCCGAGCTTTCCCCCACCGTGGGGAAGCGCAGGTTGAGCACGATGTCGCAGGCGCCCAGGTAGCCGACGAAGTCTGCAATCGGCGCGAAGCCCAGCACGCGCACGCTGGCCGCGAGATCCATGGAGCGGATCATGGCCTCCACCGGAAACTCCGGGTGCGGCTCGCCCACCAGAATCATCTTGACGTTCGGCACCAGGCGCAGCACGCGCCGGAACGCGCGCAGCGATTCGGCGATGCGCTTGTAGGGTTTGAGGTATCCGAAGATGCCCACCAGCGGCGTCGCTTCGTCCAGCCCCAGCTTGTGGCGGAACCCGTTGCGGTCGGCCTGCGGAATCCAGGCGCCATGCGGAATCACCGCCGTGGGACCGGCAAAGCCGGCGGCGCGCACTTCCTCCCGCATGTAGCGGCTGTGCACCACCACGCCGCGCGCCGCCGCCAGAATGCGCTTCGTCATGCGCACGCCTTCGTAGTCCGGGCCCACTTCCAGCTTGCGGACCCGCCCGGCGAATTCGAGCGCCGCCGCGCCGCCCTCGTACTCGCACTCGCGCAAGTAGCCGTCCCAATCGCCGCGCTTGATGGTGAGGTCGGCCATCAGGTGGTGCAGGTTGCTTTCGTGCATCACCACCACGCCGGGATAGCGTAGCGCCGTCTCGTAGACAAAAGTGTGATGGGGGTTGTTGCCCACGTGGTAGAGCGCGATATCGAAGCGCGCCGGGTCGTATGCCTGGCCCGGGCCGGAGAACACTTCCATCTCCACCAGCGGCTTAAGACTGTGGATCAGGGCTTCGGAATAATCGGCGATTCCGCTGCGCGCCGGCGGCAGCGGAGAAAAAAACGCCACGCGCATGCTAGCGCACCAGCTCCAGCGATACCGTGCCGGCGCTCACCGGGATCTTGACCGATAGCGGCGTGCGCGCCGCATCGCGCGCGTAGAAAATCTCGAAGGTGAAATCGCTCGCCGGACCCTTCACGCTGACGTTCACGTGGTCGGTCACCACGGGCTTGCCCGCCACCGTCACGTCCTGCGCCCCGGTGTAAACCATCTTCACGTCGTAGCCCGAGCCGAAAAAGACTCTGCCCGCGGGCGGCACTCTTCCCTGTCCCATTTCGCGCCGCGCGAAGTATTGGAAGGAGAGCGCGTCGCGCCCGCAGGTGGGAATGGCAAACTCGCTCTTGCCCCCGCCGGCCGGCACCAGCGTCCGCCGTTGCGCCTCGTTCGCCCTCTGATCGAACCCGGTCTCCTCGATCACCTTCTTGCTTCCGTGGCTGATTTCGCGCCGCAAGGTGGACGAGCACAGGTCCGCCTGGCTGGCCGACGATTTGTATTCGTCGGAAATCGGCACCACCGGAATACCCACGGCGGTAGACATGTCGAAATCCCAGCCGCCGCCGTCGGCCTGGTGCGCCGTCATGGTCACGTCGCCCAGGCTGCCGCCGCCGGGCCAGATGACGCGGTAGCGCAAGGTCTCGTTCCGGAACGGGAAGCCGGTCAACTGGTCCGCCGCCAAAATCGGCGGAGCGCAGGCAAGGGCAAGCAGGAGGATCCGGCGAAAAGATTTCATCGATGAGCTATGCTCTGAGAATATACGTCGCTGGTGGCGCGCGATTTCTCCAGTACGTCGTGGAACACGGCCAGCGTCCGCTGCGCCGTCTTCTGCCAGGAGAAGTGCGCCGCGCGCTGCAATCCGAGCCGCTCCATGCGGAGGCGCAACTCGCTATCCAACAGCAGGTCCGCCAGCGCGCGCACGATTTCGTCCAGCGCGTAGGGGTCGAAGAGAATGGCCGCTCCGTCCACTACCTCCGGCAGCGACGAAGTATGCGAACAAATCACCGCCCGGCCGCAGGCCATGGCTTCCAGCGCCGGCAAGCCGAAACCTTCGTAGAAGGAAGGGAACACAAAAAGATCGCAGGCGCTGTACAACTGCAGCAGGTCGGCATCGCTGACGAAGCCGCAGAACTGGATGCGGTCCGCCACGCCGGAATCGCGCGCCGCCCGGTGCACCTGGTCGCCAAACCAGGTTTCCTTGCCGGCCAGCACCAGATTCTGCTTGAGCTGCGGATGAGCGTTCACCAGCCGGGCGAAGGCGCGGATCAGCCCGATCTGATTCTTGCGCGGCTGCAAATCGCCCACCGAAAGCACGAACGGAGCGGCGATATCGAAATGCTCGCGCACTACCGCCGCCGCCGCCTCCCGCGCCATCGGCCGGAACTCCGATGCCGCCGCGTTGGGCACCACCACCACCTTGTCTTCGTCCAGATCGCCGTAGACCTTGAGGATCGACGAGCGCGAAAACTCGCTGCCGGTGAGGATTCTGGCGGCCCGGTGCACGGTGCGCCGCACGCTCCATTGCAACTGCCAGGCGCGATCGCGCGTGAAGTATTCCGGATGCTCCAAAAAACTGACATCGTGCACGCTCACCACCACCGGAACCGGACAGGCGAGCGGCGCCGTATATTGCACGTGCAGCAGGTCCGGCCGGTCGTGCCGTACCTGTAGGCCCAGGTCAAATCCCAGGCGCATGAATGGATTGGTGGCGATTCGCCGGGTTCGAATGTTCGCTGGAATAGAATGGGCGGCACTCTCCGCCGACACGTAGGCAATGAACTCGTCGTCCCGATCTTGGGCGGCAAATGCGTTCAGGAGACTCCGAACGTAGACCTCATTACCCGTGAGGTGGCGGCCGATGGCGTGAGCATCAACGGCGAAACGCATTAACGGTTACCAGTATAGCCGACGGAATGACCCTCGGCTGAGTCAAAAATCCAACTTCTTCCAGGCGGTCTCCCATGTAAACTCCTTTTCCAGCAACAATCTGCCCGCGCCGCCGATCTTCCGCCTCAACTCCAGGCACGTCAACAGCCGGGTTACCGCGCCGGCAAACGCCTCCGCGCCATCGGCCAAAAGGGCGGTTTCCCCGTCCTCGACCGGCAGGCCTTCGGCGCCGACGCTGGTGGAAACCACCGGCAGCCCGGCGGCCCAAGCCTCCAGAATCTTCAGGCGGGTACCGCTACCAGTCAGTAAGGGTACCACCGCGACCCGCGAGCGTGCGATTTCGCGCACCGCGTCCACCACCGGGCCGGCGACCTCGATCCGCGGGTCGCCGGCCGTGTACCGCCGTACCGCGCCGGGATTCTTCCCCACCAGGCGCCACACCAATAGCGGCCAACGATCCCGCAGGAGCGGCCAGACCTCCCGCCGGAAGAAGCGCACCGCGGTCAGGTTCGGATGATATTCCATGTTGCCGGAGAACACGATGGCCTCTTCGTCGCCGGCTACCGGCAGCGGCGTCGGCGGCAGCGCGTTCGGGTAGACCGCCACCCTGGCTTGCGGCGCAATGGCGCTCGCCACCGCGGCGTCGGCCTGCGAGGTGGCCAGCACCAGCGAAAAGCGCGGCAGCCAGGCGCGCTCCAACTCCCGCGAGGCGCCTTGGAATACCCGGTGAACCGTGGCCGCGCCGCGGCTTTCCGCCGTGGCGCACCGCCCGTGAAGCACAGACTCCACATTGTGTAGATCGAGCACCGTGCGCGCGCACACCGCCGACACCTGCTCCAGGTAGGGCGCGCACCAGGAATGCTCGATCACGCCCAGATCGTAGCGGGCGCCGGCGATGGCGCGGGCAACCTGGGCGGAAAAGCCCGCGAAGCGATCCACCAGCGGCGGAATGCGCCGCGCCACCCTCCCCGCATTGCGCAGCGCGCGGGCGGCGGCGCCGCGCCGGTTGTAGGGCAGATCCAGCACGATGACCCGGCGCACCAGACCGCTGGGGAACAGGGCCGCCGGATCCGCCGCTCCCGGTTCGCGGAAGACGATGACGTCGACCTCGTAGTGGCGCCCCAGATACTCCAATAGCGAAGCCGATCGCAGCGACCCACCCCCGGCCAGCGGGTACGGCGCTTCCGGCGCCAGGAAAAGAGCGGACGGCCTAGCGAGTGGCATAAGGCTCCGCCTTGTGCATCCGAGCGAAGCTCGGAACACCTGGTGACCACACCGTGGTCACCAACCTCTCCGTAACCATCTGATTCCATAGGGACTGTGAAAAGTGCTTGACCACACTGTGGTCACCAGTGCCCGGACGAGCTGGCCGCGCGAAGCTGTCTTCCGAGCTGCGCTCGGATGCACAAGGCACAGCCTTATGCCACTTACGCTTCATACCGTGCACGCGCCTCCTCGTAGACCTGGCGGGTCATTCTGGCGGTCTGTTCCCAGGAAAATTCGCGCGCCCGCGCCAGGGAAAGCTGGCGCGCCTCGGCCACCCGGTCGGGGCGCGACGCCAGCAAGGCCATCGCCTCGGCCAGTTCCCGCCGCGTTCCGGCGTAGATCGCGGCATCGCCCGCCGCTTCTTCCACCGCGCGGGAGGCGATCACCGGCGCGCCGCACTGCATGGCTTCCAGCACCGGCAGTCCAAAGCCTTCATACAGCGACGGGTAGACAAACGCCAGCGCGCCCGAGTACAACGCGGGCAGTTCGCTATCCGCCACCTCGCCCGCCAGGCGCAGTCCGGGCTCCGGGCGAATTTCGGCAGCGTCGGCGCGGCGCCGCCCGGCCAGCACCAGGTCCACCGCATGATGGCGGCGCACTTCGCGCCAGGCTTCCAGCAGCAGGTCGAGATTCTTGCGCGGCTCCTGCGTCCCCACGAAGAGGAAATAGGGCGCCGCGGCCGCCGCCGGGGCGATCTCCACCGGACGGAACCAGTGGGCCGCGGCTTCCGGCACCGCCACCACCCGCTCCGGCCGCAGACCGAAGCGCTCGATGGCCGCCCGCCGTACCTTCTCGCCCGGCGTAATCACCATGGTCGCCAGACCCAGTTCGAACAGCACCGGCGTGCGCCGCCGGACACGCTGGGCGGCGCGATGCCAGCGCTGGTTCATCCAGGGCGAGAGATCGTGCAGGGTGAGCACGCTCGGCCGCCGTAAGAGGTACGGCACGGCGAAATCGGGACCATGCACCAGGTCCGCCCTCAGCCGCCCCATCTCCCGCGCCAGTCCCCAAAGCCACCAGCGCCGCTCCATGGCATTGCGCGGGCCGCCGCCGCACTTCAAGTTCGCCGGCGCCGGGGACGGCATGCGGAAGGGCTGGTCGGAAACCAGGAAGAACTCGTCTTCCGGGAAGCAGCGCCCCAGCGCCAGGCTGAGTTCGGAGGTGTAGCGCGCCAGCCCGCCGCTGGTGAGAGAGAGCGAAGCGGCCTCAATCGCCACGCGCATACGTTTGGGAGCTAAGTCCCGGCCGTACGATTGCCGTAGTTGCTTTCGTAATACGTGCGATACGCGCCGGTGCGCACGTGATCGAGCCAGTCCGGGTTCCCGCCATACCATTCGATGGTCCGAGCCAGTCCCGCCTCAAAATTCATGACGGGCCGCCATCCGGTTTCGCGCATCAGTTTCTCGCTGGAGAGGGCATAGCGCCGGTCGTGGCCCGGACGGTCCTTTACGTACTCGATCAGGCTGTCCGGCTTGCCGGTGAGCGCCAGCACCTGATGCACGACTTCCAGGTTGGGCAGCGAACGATTGCCGCCGATGTTGTAGATCTCGCCCTCGCGGCCCTGCTGCAGCACCGCCAGGATGCCCCGGCAGTGATCCTCCACGTACAGCCAGTCGCGGATCTGCTGGCCGTCGCCGTACACCGGCAGCGAGCGGTCTTCCAGCGCGTTGGTGATCATCAGCGGGATCAGCTTCTCCGGGAACTGGTACGGCCCGTAATTGTTGGAGGCGCGCGTGATCACCACCGGCAGCTTGAAGGTGACGAAGTACGAGCGCGCCAGCAGGTCGCTGGCCGCCTTGGAGGCCGAATAAGGGCTGCTCGGGTTCAGCGGATACCGCTCGTCGGCTTCGGCGGGAGCGGGGAGGCTGCCGTAGACTTCATCGGTGGAGACGTGCACGAAGCGCGCGATATGGTGCAATCGGGCCGCCTCCAGCAGGGTGAAGGTGCCGTTGTAATTGGTGCGCACCACCGGTTCCGGCGAAAGGATACTGCGGTCGACGTGCGATTCCGCCGCGAAATGCACGATGGCGTCGGGGCGCTCTGCAATCACCAGCGCGTGCACCAGTTCCGCGTCGCAGATATCGCCTTGCACGAAGCGGTAGCGCGCATGGCCATCGACTTCCGCCAGATTCTCCGGATTTCCCGCGTAAGTCAACTTATCGAGATTGACCACGCGCAGGTCGGTCGCGGCTATAGCCATGCGGACAAAGGCCGACCCGATGAAGCCCGCCCCGCCGGTCACCAGAATCTTCATGCCGTATCGCTTCCTTGGGCAGCCGGGACTACTTGTGCTGCGTCTCCCAATCGTAATTGATCCCGGCGTCGTTGTGGGGGATGCGCCCTTCGTCCTTGGGATTGTAGAAACGGTCGGTCACATAGACCAGCAGGGTATCCTCGCGGCCCACCACCTTGTACCCGTGGGCCACGCCGGGCGGAATCAAAACCTGCCAGGGCCGCAGCGCGCCGATGTACATGGTGTTGCGGAGACCGTGCGTGGGCGAACCCAGCCGCAGATCCACCAGCACCACCTGCAACAGGCCCTTCACCGGAGTCCAGCAATCGTGCTGGAAGAGGTGATAGTGAAACGCCTTCATGGTTCCCGGATAGCTCAGGGCCGCGGAGATCTGCGTGCTTTCCGGCGGAAATCCGGCGGCCAGTCCTTTACCGATGCGCTGCACCTCCAGGAAGTAGCCGCGGTCGTCGGGGTAGATCGGGAACGGCTGCACACAGACGCCAGAGATCAGGTCCGCGGAATCGGGCGAGCCGATCACCGAGCCGATTCCCTTCGGACACTCGGCAATCGCCAGGTCGAGAGAGCCAGCCGAAACCAGCCGCCGCCCCGCGGCGGAGGAGTCCGGGTGCGGTCCCGTCGGTTGCGCCATCAGACTTGGCCCACCAATTGGGGAGCGGGACTGGTTTTGCGGGCGGCCGATTGCGCCACCAGATTGGCCGCGCGCAGGAGGGAGTCGAAGGTGCCCGCGTCGGTCCACCAGCCTTCCAGGTAAGAGAATGTCATGCTGCCTTCGCGGATGTAGGCGTTATTGACGTCGGTGATCTCCAGTTCGCCGCGCCCCGAAGGCACCAGCGTCTTGATCTTGTCGAATACGCTGGCATCGTACATGTAAAAGCCGGTGACGGCGAGGTTCGATTTGGGACTCCGCGGCTTCTCCTCGATGCCCGCAATCCGGTCGCCGGAAATTTCGGCCACGCCGAAACGTTCCGCGTCCGGCACTTCCTTGAGCAGGATGTGGGCGCCCTCGCTCTGCGCGCGGAAACGGTCGGCCGCCGTCAGGATGTTGCCCTCGATGATGTTGTCGCCCAGCACCACGCAGATCTTCTGCCCGTCGGCGAAGTGTTCGGCCAGCGCCAGGGCGTCGGCGATGCCGCCTTCGCCTTCCTGGTAGGTGTAGTTGATGTGTTTCAGGCCGAACTGTTTGCCGTTGGACAGGAGGCGGAGAAAGTCGCCGGAATTACGGCCGCCGGTGACGATCAGAATCTCTTGAATCCCGGCATCGACCAGAGCCTGGATCGGGTAGTAGATCATCGGCCGGTCATAGATCGGCAGCAGATGCTTATTGGTGATTTTGGTGAGCGGAAACAAGCGGCTTCCCGTGCCCCCGGCCAGTACGACGCCCTTCATAGGCCTTTATCATAACTGATAGAATACGCTCCATGGAACTCTACAATTGGGAGCGCGTGCCGGCGGAGCGGATGAACCCCAGGTTCGTCCGCAAGGTGATCCATACCGGGCAGATGACCATCGCGCGGCTCAACCTTCTGAAAGACGCCGTGGTGCCGGAGCACAGCCACATCAACGAGCAGGTTTCCAACGTGGAACAAGGCGCTCTGTTGTTCCATGTCGGCGGCGTCGATCAACTGGTGGTCTCTGGCGAGAGCCTGGTGATTCCTCCCAACGTGCCGCACAGCGTAACCGTGCTGGAGGACACGGCGGTGACCGACATTTTCACACCGCGCCGCGAGGACTGGATTTCCGGCGACGACGCCTATCTGCGGCGCTGAGCCTCGAAAAACTCGCGCAGCAGTTCGACGCATTCCGCCGCCAGGACGCCTTCCACCACCTCGACACGGTGATTGAGAACCGGCGAATCGGCCACCCGGAACTTGCTGCGCACGCCGCCGAAGCGCAGGTCGCGAGCGCCGAAGACGAGGCGTTGGATGCGCGCGGCCACCAGCGCTCCGGCACACATCACGCAGGGTTCCAGCGTGCAGTACAGCGTCGCATCGGTGAGACGGTAGTTGGCGAGGGCCGTCGCGGCTTGCCGGATGGCCAGGATCTCGGCATGCGCCGTGGGGTCGGTGCGCGCAATGGGAGAGTTGCAGCCACAGCCGGCGACCTCGCCCCCGGCGACCACCACGGCGCCCACCGGGACTTCGCCCGCCTGCGCGCTTTGCCGCGCCAGCGCCAGCGCCTGGCGCATAAAATACTCGTCCGTGTTGGTCATGCGAACCTCTATAATACGGAAATCCACTTATGGCCGAACTCGAAATCCACAACGAACACGAACACGACGCCGACCCGCTGGGGCGAAAGGTCGGCGTAATGGCCTCTATTCTTGCGGTATTGCTGGCGGTAGTGACCATTGCCAGCCACCGTACGCACACGGCGGCGATCATTCACAAATCCGGCTCCAATGACAAGTGGTCGGAATACCAGGCCACGCGGGTCAAGCTGCACACCACCGAAATGGGCGAAAACATGGTGCATCTGTTGGGCGCCAAGGGTGAGGGCTCGGAAAAGATGCTGGCCGATTACGAGGGGCAGGCGGCGAAGTACGAGGATTCGAGCAAGAAGCTCCGGAAAGATGCTGAGGACGCCGACGAAACCGCCGAAGCCGACGAGCACCGCGCCCTGCGCTACGACGTGGGCGAGGGGTTGCTGGAAATCGGCCTGGTGCTGAGCTCGCTGTACTTCATTTCGCGCAAGAAGATGTTCCCCGTGCTGGGCATCATCGCCGGCATCGCCGGCACGGCCATCGCCATCACCGGTTTCTTGTAGAGTAGCCTTTCAGGCTGCCATGCCCCCATTCATGGGGGCATTCTTCGCGCCGCCACGTCTAATTCTAATCAACGCTTTTCACTTTGGTTTTTAGTGCCGGAAATGGCGGACGCCGGTGAAGACCATGGCGACGCCCAGGCGGTCCGCGGCCGCCACCACTTCGGCATCGCGCACGCTCCCGCCGGGCTGAATGAAGGCGGTGGCGCCGTGTTTGACAGCCTCCTCGACGCCGTCGGCGAAGGGGAAAAAGGCATCGGAGGCGACCACCGTTCCGGCGAGGGGCAGCACCGCCTTCATGGCGCCGATTTTGACCGAATCGACGCGGCTCATTTGCCCCGCGCCGACGCCCACGGTCTGCCCCGCGCGGGCGTAGACAATGGCATTCGACTTGACGTGCTTGGCCACCTTCCAGGCGAACTCGAGGGCGGCCCATTCCGCCTCGGAGGGCGCGCGCCGGGTCTTGACCAGGGCGGCGGCGCGGTCCAGTTTCGCCGAATCGGCGGTCTGCGCCAGGTATCCGCCGGAGATCGACTTTACCACCAGGGGATCGGCGCCCGGGGCCACCCGCATGAGGCGCAGATTCTTTTTGGAGGCGAGCACGGCGAGCGCTTCCGCAGAGTAATCGGGCGCGGCGATGGCCTCGATGAAGGTCTTGGCGATTTCCCGCGCCGTCTCCTCGTCGATGCGGCGATTGATGCCGATGACGCCGCCGTAGGCCGATACCGGGTCGGCTTCGAAGGCCTTGCGGTAGGCCTCGACGAGCGGTTCCTGCTCGGCGCAGCCGCAGGGATTGGTGTGTTTGACAATGGCCACGGCGGGCCGCTCGAACTCGCCGGCCAGTTGCCAGGCGGCGTCGAGATCGACCAGGTTGTTGTAGCTGAGTTCCTTGCCCTGGAGTTGCGCGGCGCCGGCGATTCCCTGACCGCGCCGCCCGTACAACGCGGCGGCCTGATGCGGGTTCTCGCCGTAGCGGAGGTCCATCAGTTTGGGCGCGCGGATGGCGAGGGAGCACGGCAGGGGGCCGGCGTTAGCGGAGTTGGCAGGCGAAAGCGCCTGCCCCACCTCGGATTCGAGGCGCGCGCTGATGGCGGCGTCGTAATCGGCGGTGGTGCGGAAGACTTTCTTGGCGAGCCGCCATTTGGTATCGAGGGAGAGTTCGCCGCCCCTGGCGCGCATCTCCTCAAGGATCGCGGGGTAATCTTCCGGCGCGGTCACCACGGCGACGTCCTGGTAATTCTTGGCGGCGGCGCGCAACATGGTGGGGCCGCCGATGTCGATGTTCTCGATGATCTCGGCGAGCGCCGCGCCGGCCCGGGCGGCCACTTCTTCGAAACGGTAGAGGTTGACCACCACCATGTCGATGGGGGCGATGCCGTGCGCCTGAATGGCGGCCATGTGTTCCGGGTTGCCGCGCATGGCGAGGATGCCGCCGGCGATCTTGGGGTGCATGGTCTTGACCCGGCCATCCAGCATCTCGGGAAATCCGGTGACGTCGCTGACATCGGCGACGGGGATGCCGGCGTCGCGCAGCAGGCGCGCGGTGCCGCCGGTGGAGATGAGCTCGGCGCCCATCCGGGCCAGGGCGGAGGCGAATTCGAGGATGCCGGTCTTATCGGTGACGCTGAGCAGTACGCGAGAGATCTTTGTCATCTACTGGCAAGATATCATGGGCCCGGCCCGTTCCGCGGCTTTGGCGCCCGGCTCGTGGCGTGATACGCTACGGGCGGATCCGTGAAAGCTTCCAAATGGACTCGAGAATGGCCGGGCGCGGCGTTGTGGGCCGCCGGCGCCGTGTGCCTGGCGGTGCAGTTGCTGCTGCCCGGATTCATCGGGATCGCCAATAACGGGGATTTCGGCAAGGTCTACGGGTGGCTCTGCCTGGCGCCGCGCGGGGCGGAGACCAACTTCAAGTACGTCCAGCCGGACTACGTCTGGAGCGCGCGCAACTATTGGAACAGCCCGTATCATTCTTCGGAAAGCGCGCTAGGGTGGCTGGCCACCCGGATGGCCGGCGCCACCTACGAAGGGGCGGTGTTCGATATACGGTGGATGGGCGCGATGCACGCGGCGCTCTGCCTGGCGGCATTCGGCGTCCTGCTGGCGGGCTTGCGGGGCATCATGCCCGGCCGGGGGCGGATGGCCCTGATGGCCATCGTCCCGCTCTTGGTCTTCACGGACGTATGCTACACGGCTTACCTGAACTCGTTCTATATGGACGCGGCGGCGCTGGGCGGCCTGCTTCTGATGGCCGCCTCCGCGGTCTGGATGGCGGCGGACAGGGAGCCGCGGGCCGCGCCGCTCGGCGTTTTCGCCTTGGCGGCGCTCCTGTTTGTGACCTCGAAAGCACAGCATGCGGTGTGGATGGGTCTGCCGGCAGCGCTCTTGATCGCCCGCGGAGCGCAGTGGAATTCGCGGCGGTGGCGCGGGCTGGCTTGGAGTGCGGCGGGGTTGGTGCTGCTGGCTGGCGCGGGGATGCTGAGTTCGATGGATGACTCCTATCGCGGCCAGGCGATGTTTAACATTTTGTTTTTCCGGTTGGGACCGGCGGGTGCGGATCTGCAGTCTCTCGGTGTCAAACCTGAGGAACTGCGCTACAACGGGATGCACGCCTACCTGCCCGGGGCGCCGGTGGCGGATCGCGCCTGGAGCGAGGAGTTTGGCAGGCGGACCGGGTTCGGGCGGTTGCTGGGGTGGTACGCGCGGCATCCCGGGAGCACGCTGGGGTTCCTGGCGGCGACGCTAAAGGAATGGGCACCGGAGATGCGTCCTAGCAACCTGGGGAATTTCCGCGCGGAACAGGGCCGCGCTCCGGGAGCGCAGACGGAACGCTTCGCGCTATGGAGCGACTGGCGCGGCGGGCTGTTGCGCCGATGGCCCTGGCACATGGTGGCGTGGTACGCGGTGTTCCTGGCCGGGTGCCTGGCGAGCGGCTCGCCGTTGAGATGGGTGGCGATGGGGATCGCGGCGCTGGGCGCGGGCGAGTTCACGGCGGCGGGACTGGGCGACGCGCTGGATGCGCCCCGCCATTTGTTGCTGTTTCAGGCGGCGACGGACCTGACGGTATGCTTCGCCGCCGGGTGGCTGGTTCAGAAGACCATGCGCCACACGCCGTAGACGCCGAAGGCGGCGAAACAGGGCATCCACAGGCGGGCCAGGCGCGGCGGATTCCACACGAGAGCGGCGAGCATGACGACCGCCAGGGGGCTCAGGGCGTGCCAGTGCACGGCCTCGGCCCAGCGGCCGTTGGCCAGCGCGACAACGGCCCGGGTCAGACCGCAGAGAGGGCAGGGGCGTCCGGTGAGCCAGCGGAATCCGCAGAGCGGGAGATCCGGGAGGGTGACCGACCTGAGCAGGACCAGGGCGGCGGCGAGCGCGGCCCAGCGCCAGAGGGTGGGCAAACGGAAGGCGAGTCCGAGCTGCGCTCGGATTGGCAGGCTGAAGCCTGCCCCACCGTGGGGTCTCATCAGATTCGGTCGGGCGTCTGCGGGTCGAAGCCGACCAGTTCCTGGTAGGCGACGGTGATCGACGCGAAGGTCACGGGGATGGACACCAGCAGACCCACGATGCAGCAGAGCGCGCCTAGCACGTTGACCAGGAACATGAGGATCAGGAACATGGTGAAGCCAAAATAATCGTTTTTCACCACGTCGTGGCTGGCCTGCATCGCCGGCCAGAAATCCATGCGCTTATCGACGATGAACAGGTAGGTGAATTTGTACATGGCGGCGACCACCAGGCCGGGAATAAGGCAGAGCAGCGATGCGCCAAAGGTGAAGAGCGCAATCACCAGCGAGGCCACCAGCGCCGGCACGAAGAAGTTGAAGCCCTTGAAGAGATCGCCAAAGTCGGTCTGGCGGCCGAGCAGGCGCTTCAGGCAGTAGACGTGGAAACCGGCGATGAGCGGGCCTTGCAGGATCATCGGCACCATAGCGTTGAGCACGATGAATACCAGCGCCAACAGGACATAGTTACCCATGTCCGCCTTGACCAGGTCCCAGCCGGCTCCGACCCAAGCCGAGGGACGCGCGGAGAGGCCAGTGCGCGCCACAAAAGCGGCGGGCGCCGCGGCGGGCGCCGGACTGGCGGCGAGGGGCTGCCCGCAGTTAGGGCAGAATTGCACATCGGTGTTTACCTGCGTACCACAGCTATGGCAGAACATGAGTTGGCTCCCGTTCCAGGGTCGAATGATATCATCCGGCGGGGAAAATCGAAAGGGTGGTGAGGGCGGGGCGGGCACGGATGCCGCCGGGCATGGCCGAAAACCACCAAGGGCGGTGCAATCCGGCCATCCACGGGGTGGCCGGGGCATTTATTATCAATCACTTAGGAGTGGCGAAAAACATGCATATATGGAGATCGACTGGTACGAGGCCCAAATTATGACACGTCTTCGCTTGACCGCTTTGAATCTTTTCACCGGAACCGCTCTGCTTTTGGCGCAGGACCCGCAGACCGGCGGATGGCGCCGTTTTAACGAACCGGCGCCGGCGCCGCAGGCCCAGCCGGCCGCGCCGGAGGTGCAGGATCAGGATCCCAGCCAACCGGTGGCGCGCGCCGATTCCTACGGCCAACCACAGCAAACGCAACCGCAGCAAACGCAAACGCAGCAGCGCAACGACCGGCCACCCGCCGCCGTGCCGCACTACGGGCTGCCCTCGGCGGTCACCATCAGGCCCGGAACCTTTGTGACAGTGCGAGTGAATCAGCAACTTTCCACCGACCACAACCAGCAGGGCGATGTATTCAACGCCAGCCTGGCACAACCCATCGTGGTGGACGGCGTGGTCGTGGCGCAGCGTGGCCAGGCTGTAATGGGCCGCGTGGCGGAAGCCGCCAAGCACGTGTCGGGTTACAGCCGCCTGGGCTTGCAGGTGACCGGGCTCACATTGGGGGATGGCACGCAGGCCAACGTGCAATCGCAACTGGTCAGCCGCGACGGGCAGACCACCGTGGGCACAGTGGCCACCACCACCGCGACGGGCGCCGGCGTGCTGGCGACGCGAAGCCACGCCACGGTGGTGTACCCGGATACCGTACTGACATTCCGCATCGACACAACGGTAAACGTGGACTTGACACGCGCCCCGCAGGCTTTCCGGTATGTGGGCCCGGATGAATTCGACCGGGGCGTGCAGACGAGCACGGCGGTGCGCCGGCCGGCGACAACGGCTCCCTACTACACTCCCTATCCCTACTACGGATACCCCGGTTACTATGGGTATCCCGGCTACTATGGCTACGGCTATCCGTATGGTTGGGGTCCGAGCTTTGGAATCGGCATCGGCATCCGCGGCGGAGGCTGGGGCCGGCGCTGGTAGAAGAGTTCAGAATGGTCCCAGGCGAGATTCACCGAAAGACCTGGTTTTTTCCGGCGCCTCACGGATCGGGAGGTCGCTCTACCAGAACTTCAGGTAAGGTTTTCCCTCGATCAGCCGGAGCAGATACAGGCCCACCTCGCGCGCGTGATAGTCGCCCCACATGGAAGATTCCCCAGCCGGAACCTCGGCGTGGGCGGGGATAGCGTCCCATCCGTTAGGGCGGTGATACACGGAGTGGAGGATGAGGCCCTGATGGCTGGGATCGGTACTCAAATAGGGTTCGTCGAAGAGGGTGTCGCAGACTTTCAGGCCGGCGTTGAAATAGCGGTCGTCGTGGAGGCGGCGGCCCAGGCGGAGCAGGCCTTGCGCGGCGATGGCGGCGGCGGAACTATCGACCGGTTCGTACGGGTTGTAAGGGTCGGCCGGGGTGGCGCGCCAATCGCCCAACTTCGCGAGGCCGGGCGCTCCGGTATCCCAGTAAGGAATGCCGTCGGGCGGGGTGTACGCGAGGTAGAAATCGCAGGTGGCGCGGGCGGCTTTTTCCATGATGGCGACGGTCTCTTCGTGCCCGGGCAGGGTGTCGAAGAGTTCCAGTTGCTCGGCGAAGCCGCACATGGCCCAGGCGAGCCCGCGGGTCCAGGTGCTGAAGGGCGAATAGCCCTGCTGCGAATTGGGGCAGCGGTAGTTGCCGTCGTTGACGTTGAAGATGCTTTCGTGGGCGGTACGGCCGCGAACGTCGTAGGCATCGCGGCCTTCGCCGTACCAGACGGCATAGCGGGCGGTAGCGCGGGCGTGTTGGGCAACCCGGTCGATCAGGGAGATTTTCTGGTCGTTCTCCCCCATGAGGACGTGACCCAGCAGGTGGCTGAGAGCGGGCGCGCGGAGGGTGCGGATGGTGTCCACGAAGAGCGAGTGCGGGCCGTTGAAGGAGTAGATGTAGCCGCCGCCTCCGGCGATGCGCGACCAGCGGGCGGCCTGCACGGCCCCGGACACCTTGAGGGCGACCTGGTAGAAGCGGCGCTCCCAGAGATTCTCGGGAATGCGTCCCTCGGTCATGAGGCGGAGCAGGTTGCCGTAGGTGCTGACGTTGTTGAACCCGTGGTCGTGAACGCCGGTGTGGCTGAGATGCGGCGCCATGAGGTCGACGGTGCGCTGGCGGCCGATCTCGAGGAATTCGGCATCGCCGGTGGCATCGAACTGGAGGATGGCGGAGCCGAACTGGAAGCCCTGGGTCCACTCGGTCCAGCCGCGGCTGGTATATTTGCCGCCGACGGTGAAGACGGGCGCTCCGTTAGCGGGCTCCCAGGATTGCTCGATGGAACGGATTTTGGCGGCGGAGAGGGCGAACAGGCGGTGCAGTTTGGGCCCGAGCGCGCCGAGGGCGGGAGCGGATCGCGTATCTACCATTCCCCGCAATTTTAGCTTAAGTGCGAAGGGTGGCCGGTGCCATGCCCTCGAACGCTTCCAGTGCGACTACTTCACGCCGGTTTATCCCGATGCTATCCAAGCCTGCCCCACCCCGGCAAGCCGAGCGTGCCCCATCGCGATGGCAATAATTCGAAGATGCCGGCAGCGCCTTGTCCGCCGCCCACGCACATGGTGACCATGCCGTAGCGCGCCTGGCGCCGCTCCATTTCGCGCAGAAGGGTGGCCGTCAGCCTGGCCCCCGTGCAGCCCAGGGGATGGCCCAGCGCGATGGCTCCGCCATTCACGTTCACAGAATCGGCGTCCAGGCCGGCCTTGCGGATCACCGCCAGCGCCTGCGCGGCGAACGCCTCGTTCAGCTCGATGAGGCCGATATCGTGCAGTTTCAACCCCGCCATGACCAGCGCTTTGGGGATCGCCACCACCGGTCCGATGCCCATGATCTCCGGGGGCACGCCCGCCGTGGCGTAGCTCACGAAGCGCGCCTTGGGGCGCAGGCCCAACTCCCGCGCCCTGGCCTCCGACATGACCAGCGCGGCGGCGGCGCCATCGCTGGTCTGCGACGAATTACCAGCCGTGACCATTCCCTGGGCGTGAAACACCGGCTGCAGTTTGGCCAGCGCGTCGAGCGACGTGTCCGCCCGCGGCCCTTCATCGCGATCGAACAGGGAGCGCTCCACCGATCCGGGCGAAACATATTCCAGCTCGATGGGCACGATCTCATCGACGAAGTGGCCATGCGCCTGCGCGCGCACCGCATTCTGATGGCTGCGCAGCGCGAAGGCGTCGGAATCCTGGCGCGACACGCCATACTTGCGCTGCACGCGCTCGGCGGTCAGCCCCATGGTCATATAGACCTCGGGCCAATTCTCCACGAACCAGGGATTGGGCGCGGGCTTGAGTCCACCGCGCGGGATCAGGGACATGGATTCGCTGCCGCCGGCGATGACAATATCGGCGGCGCCGGCGCGGATTCGTTCCGCCGCCAGGGCAATCGCCTGCAAGCCGGAACTGCAATAGCGGTTGATGGTCATAGCCGGAACCGAATCCGGCAAGCCGGCGCGCAGGGCCGCCTGGCGCGCCATATTGTTGCCGGCCTCGCCCTCCGGCATGGCGCATCCCAGGATGACGTCTTCGACATCTTCCTTGGCCGCCGGATAGCGGTCCAGCAGGGCGCGAATCACCATGGCCGCCAGGTCGTCGGGCCGCGAATGGCGCAGCGCGCCGCGCGGCGACTTGCCTACCGCGGTCCGCAGACAATCGATAATCACGGCTTCGCGCATGGGGGGCCTCCTTTCCGTAAGAAGAATGCCCCCACGAATGGGGACATGGCAGCCTGAAAGGCTACTCTACAGTGCATAGTTAGTTTCTCAGCGGCTTGCCGTTTTTCAACATGTACTGCATGCGTTCCTGCGTTTTCGGGTTGCCGCAGAGACTCAGGAAGGCTTCCCGTTCCAGATCGAGCAGAACCTGCTCGGAGACGTGCTGCGTGCCGGTCAACCGTCCACCGCTGAGCACGTACGCCAGTTTCTCGCCCACCACGCAATCGTACTCGGTGATGTATCCGCCTTCGGCGGAAAGCTGCATGGCCATCTTGAGGGCGGCGTAACCCGACTCGCCTTCCACCGCGATATCCTGCCGCGGCACGCCCGGCGACCAGCCGGCCACACAGGCTTGTGCCGCGGCCTTGGCGTCCGCTGTCAGCCGTTCGCGGTTCATGCTCAGCCCGTCGCCGGGGCCGAGGAAACCCAACTGGCGCGCGTGCGCCGCGCTCTCGCTGACCTTGCCGGGGCCGATCAGGTCGAAGGCGCGTTTGGCGCTGCCCAGGCGCAGCAGCATTTCCTTGGAGCCGCCGCCCGCCGGAATCAGCCCCATGCCCGTCTCCACCAGGCCCATGTACGTCTCCGCCGACGCCTGCACGCGGCCGGCGTGCAGCGCCACTTCACAACCGCCGCCCAGCGTCATGCCGAATGCCGCCGCTACCACGGGCCGCGACGCGTACTTGATGGCCATGCACGCTGCCTGGAAGCGCCGGATGGAGGTGTCGAGAGCGTCCCAATCGCCTTCCTGCGCGGCCACCAGCACGGTCATCAGATTGGCGCCGACACTGAAGTTCTCGCCGTCGTTGGCCACCACCAGGGCCTCGAACCCGCCATGGAGAGTGTCCAGGGCGGCGGCCACCATCTGTACCATGTCCTCGCCCAACGCGTTCATCTTGCTGTGGAACTCCAGACAGAGCACGCCGTCTCCCAGGTCCACCAGCGACGCTCCGGAGTTGGCCTTGACCACGCCGCGCGCGCGTTTGATGTCGGCCAGCACCATCACGCCAGGGCGCGGCTCCAGCTCGGCGTACGCGGCCGCGTTCAGGTCGAAGTAGCGGGTCCCCGGCGCGCCCTGGCGATCGGCATGTTCGTAGAAGCGGCGCGCGCCCGAGGCCAGCATGCGCTCCACGTTTTCCGGGATGGCGCAGGTTTCGCGGCGCATACGTTCCACCGTCTCCGGCACGCCGAGCGTGTCCCACAGCTCGAAAGGCCCGAGCGTGAAGCCGTAGCCCCAGCGCATGGCGCGATCGATCTCCACGATGCGGCCGGAAATCTCCGGCACCATGCGCGCGGAATAAATCATGAAGTCGCGAAACAGCTTCCAGAGAAACTGCCCGGCGCGATCGTCGCCCGCCACCAGGGTGCGCAGGCGCTGCCCGAGGTCCTCGATTCCACGCACGGCTTCCACCGCCGGGAACTTGACTTTCTGCGCCTTGCGATACTCCAGCGTCGTGCGGTCGAGCGCCCAGATCTCCTTGTCCGCGCCTTTGCCGACGCGCTGGTAGAAGCCCTGGCCGCGCTTCTCGCCCAGCCAGCCGCGCTCCATCATGCGCTGCATGATTTCCGGGACGCGAAACAGTTCGCGCGCCGGATCGAGCGGCGCCGCCTCGTACAAATTGCGCAGCACATGCACCCAGACATCCAGGCCGATTACGTCGATGAGGCGAAAGCTGGCGCTCTTGGGCAGTCCGATCAGCGGCCCCGTCAGCGCGTCCACTTCCTCCACCGTGAAATCGCCCTCTTCGGTGAGTTGGCCTACTTTCGCGCCGAAGAAGCACCCGATGCGATTACCGATGAAGTTGGGCGTATCCTTGCAGGGCACCACGCCCTTGCCGAGGTGCAGATCGCAGAACTCCGCCACCCAACCGAGGACGTCGGGGCGCGTCTCCTCCCCCGCGATGACCTCCGCCAGGTGCAGGTAGCGCGGCGGATTGAAGAAGTGCGTGCCCAGAAAATGCCGCCGGAAATCGCCATCGAAGCCGTGGGAGATGCGCGCCAGCGGAATGCCACTGGTATTGGTGGAGACAATCGAGCCGGGCGCGCGCAGGGCAGCCACGCGGCGCCAGAGGGAGCGTTTGATCTCGAGATCCTCCGCCACGGCTTCGACGATCCACTCGCATCGCCCCACGCGGCCCAGGTCGTCCTCGAAATTCCCCGGCGTGATGAGGGCCTTGGCGGCGCCGGTGAAAAACGCCACGGGCCGCTGTTTGGCCGCGCTTTCGATTCCCGTTAGCGCCGCGGCATTGCGCTGGGGCCGGTCGGGCAGCACGAGATCCAGCAGGTCCACCGGAAACCCCGCATTGGCAAAGTGGGCCGCGATCCGTGCGCCCATGGTCCCCGCCCCCAAAACCGCAACACGGCGTAATGGCTTCATCACAGCTAGAGTAGCCTAACCTTGGGGGAGGTGGGACCGAACGGAAGACGAATTCACCGCAGAGACGGGGGAGTGATTTTGACGCGGAGGCGCGGAGACGCGGAGGAACACGCGGAGAACACATTGAGAGGATGGACTGGAGCGGCGGGAGAAAGTCAAAGGCAAATAGCGCGCGGAGGAAGCGGAGGAGGATGGTTCCGTGAAGCCCTCGGGCTATGATGAAGGCGTGACCGAATCGCGACGCAGAATCCCCGGTTGGCTTCCGCAAGTGCTCGGTTGCAGCCTCTCCGCCGGTTGCCTGATCTGGGTGCTGCATGGATACCCGCTCAACGAGCTCGGGCCCACGCTGCGTTCGCTCGATTACCGGTGGGTCGGGCTCGCCCTGGCCGCCGATCTGGCGGTCTACCTCGCGCACGGCTGGCGCTGGACTACGCTGCTCATTCCGGTGGCGCGCGTCAGTTTCTGGCGCACCGTGCAGGCGATTTACATTGGACTCTTCGCCAATGAAGTGCTGCCGCTGCGCACCGGCGAGATCATTCGCTGCTACCTGTTGGCCCACTGGAACGACCTGCGCGTCTCGCTCGCCTTCGCCTCGGCCGGCGTGGAGCGCATCATCGACGGGGTCTGGATGCTGGTCGCCTTCCTCATCACCGCGAGCTTCGTGCGGGGCATTCCGCGCGACCTCACGATCCTGGTGCGGGGGCTGGCCGCGCTGCTGCTGCTCTGTGTGGGCGCGCTCTTCTGGATCGTCATTCACAAGCATCACGCCCACGCCGTGCTCAGCGAGGGCCGCTGGAGCGTGACTCTGCGGCACATCGTCGAAGGCCTGCAATTGATGGGCAATCCGCGCACCCTGGGGCTCACCGTCGCCATCAGCCTGCTCTACTTCGCGCTGGAGGTTTTTTTCGTGTTCGCTTTGATGCGCGCCTACGGTCTGGATCTTTCCCTGTGGGTAGCCTTCGGTGTCCTCACCATTCTGCGGCTCAGCACCGTGGTGCCCAATGCCCCCGGCAATCTCGGCGTGGTCAATTTCGCCTGCGTGGTGGCCCTCAGCCTCTTCGAAGTCGAAAAGACCGACGCCAAGACGTTCTCCATCATCTACTCCGTCGCCTCCACCATGCCGCACTTGATTGTTGGCGCCATCGCCACCGCGCTCACCGGCGTAAATATCGGCGAACTGCGCGACCGTGCCCGGCAGGGGGCAAGGCAACGGGCAAGTAGCGAAGCCGCCAAGCTATAATTCAGTCATGTTGACGCCTACCGAAAAAATCTGGCATAACGGCCGCTTCATCCCCTGGGAGTCCGCCACGATTCACGTCCTGTCGCATGTGGTGAGCTATGGCAGCAGCGTATTCGAAGGCATTCGCTGCTATTCCACCCCATCCGGGCCGGCTGTATTCCGGCTGCGCGAGCACGTGCGCCGCATGCTGGATTCCGCCAAAATTTACCGTATGGAAAACATCGGATTCTCCGCCGGTCAGTTGGCCGACGCCATGCTGGAAGTGGTCCGCGTGAACAAAATGGAGTCCTGCTACCTGCGGCCCATCGTGATGCGGGGCTACGGGGAGATGGGCGTGAATGGCACGAAGAACCCGATCGACGTCTTCATCGCCTGTTGGAGCTGGGGCAAGTACCTGGGCGAAGAGGCGCTGGCCGAAGGCGTCGATGTGTGCGTCTCCAGTTGGAGCCGCATGGCCCCCAACACGCTGCCCTCGCTGGCCAAGGCCGGCGCCAATTACATGAACTCGCAGCTCATCAAAATGGAAGCCCTTGCCAACGGCTATTCCGAAGGCATCGCGCTGGATGTCGCCGGCTACGTGAGCGAAGGGTCCGGCGAGAACATTTTCGTGGTGCGCGACGGCAGGATCCACACGCCGCCGCTGGGCGCCAGCGTCCTCCCCGGCATCACCCGCGACGCCATCCTCACGCTGGCCCGCGAAGCCGGCATCCCGCTGGTGGAGACCATCATTCCGCGCGAGATGCTGTACATCGCCGACGAGGTTTTCTTCAGCGGCACCGCCGCCGAGATCACGCCGATCCGCTCCATCGACCGGATCACCATCGGCGCCGGCCGCCGCGGCCCCGTCGCCGAGCGGCTGCAAAAAGAATTCTTTGGGGTGATTAATGGCACGCGCGAGGATACCTACGGCTGGCTCTCGCCGGTGCACGCCCTGGTGGGGTAGAAACCCTTCCACGCAAATGACGCCGAGACGCAGAGCTCATGCCACGACGGCGCTCGTGGTGGAATGGAATCGGAAACCTGGGACGGGAGAATGCCCCCAGGAATGGGGGCATGGCAGCCTAAAAGGCTACTCCACAGGGCGGGTTTCCGGAGAGATAGGCGCGGAGAAAATGGAGATTAGCCGACAATAGAGTATGGATCCTACCCTCCTGCTGGCGGCGTTGGAAGGCGCGGTCGCCGGAATTGTCATTATCGACCGCGAGGGGACGATCCAGTGGGTCAATACCGAGTTTACCAGGATGACCGGCTACGCCCGTGAAGACCTGGTGGGCCGGAACACCCGGATTCTCAGGGCGGGAACGCACGATGAAACCTTTTTCGCGGCCCTCTCGCGCACCCTTCTCGCCGGCTCGGCGTGGCACGGAGAAATGGTGAGCCGGCGCCAAGACGGCAGCTTGTATACCGCGGAGCAGACGATCACACCGGTTTTCAACCTCCGCCAGGAACTGACGCACTTCATCGGCTTCCAACGCGATATCACGGAAGAGAAGCGCCTGCTGCAAAGGCTCAAGTTGCTGGCGGACACCGTGGACAGCGTGGACGAGTGCGTATCGATCTGCGATGCCGCCGACCGGCTGTTGTTCGTGAACCGCGCGTTCTTGCGCACGTACGGCTACGAGGGATGCGATCTGATCGGAGAGGATATCCGCATTGTCCGATCGCCTATGAATTCCCGGGAAGTCACGGACGCGATCCTGCCCGCCACCCTGGCCGGCGGCTGGCGCGGAGAATTGTGGAACCGCAAGAGGGACGGCACCGACTTTCTGGTGATGCTGAACACGGCGGCGGTGACAGACGGGGAAGGAAATCCGGAGGCCACGGTGGGCGTGGCCCGGGATATCACCGAGCGCAAGCGGGCGGAGGCCGAACTGACGCGCGCCAAGGACAACGCGGAGAGTGCGAATCGGGCCAAGAGCGAGTTTTTGGCCATGATGAGCCATGAAATCCGAACCCCGATGAACGGGGTGATTGGCATGACGGGCCTGCTGCTTGACACGGACCTGACCCCGGAGCAGAGGGACTACGCGGAGACGGTGCGCACAAGCGGTGAAGCCCTGCTCACGGTGATTAACGACATTCTGGACTTTTCCAAGATCGAAGCGGGCAAGCTTCTGATTGAACGCTCTTCCTTTGACCTTCGGCAGGTGATCGAGGAAGTCAACGACCTGTTGGAGCCGAAGGCGGAAGATAACGATCTGGAATTAATTCTGGAATACCCGCGCGGTTTGCCGCGGTACTTCATCGGGGATGCGGGCCGGATCCGGCAGGTGGTCACGAACCTGGTGGGCAATGCCATCAAATTCACGCCCAAGGGTAGTGTTCGGGTCACGGTGGAGTGTATCGGTCAAGATGCCCGGGGTGCGCAAATGCGCATCGCGGTACACGACACGGGCGTCGGGATTCCGCCGGAAAAAATCGGTTCGCTTTTCGAAAAGTTCAGCCAGGTGGACAGTTCCACGACGCGCAGGTACGGGGGCACGGGGCTGGGCCTGGCGATCGCCAAGCAACTGACCGAACTGATGGGCGGAACCATCGCGGTGGAAAGCCGTTTGGGCGAAGGTTCGACGTTTTCGCTCACCTTGCCTTTGCGGCAGGATGCCGAGCCGCGCGCGGGGGACGATGTGGCTGGGTTGCGGGGCGAGCCTGGCATGGCGGAATCGGGAGCCGGATGGTCCGGCATGTTTGCGGGGTTGGGGCTGCGCGTCCTGGTGGCGGAAGACAATCCGGTCAACCGGAAAGTCGCCGTGGGAATGCTGGAAAAACTCGGGCTGCACACGGACCTGGCGTCGAACGGCCGCGAAGCGGTGGAACTGTGCGCCATGCTTCACTACGATCTGATCCTGATGGACTGCCAGATGCCGGAGATGGATGGGTACGAAGCAGCCGGAGAAATCCGGCGCGCGGAAGAAGGCAGGAGGCGAACGGCCATTGTCGCCATGACGGCGGAGGCGATGACGGGCGCGCGCGAGCGGTGCGTGGCGGCCGGTATGGACGACCACATCGCCAAGC
>JBEKDV010000029.1:0-50392 GCA_050014175.1 Candidatus Solibacter sp.
CAAAATCCATCCTGCCGGAGGCATATAGGTCGTCCAATTCGCGCCCGATGGCGTTCAGTTGATCGTCCCGTTGCTGTTCCTCGACGCTCATCTCTTCAATACCACCCGGAGGATGGCCTCAACCATATCGTAGCCCTCCGGGTCCTTGTCTGCAAGGCCGTCCTCGAAACGGTATGCGGCAAATGTCTCGCAGAAATACTCAGCCCGGTCCCTCCTTGCCCGCCGAGATACCGGCATCGCCCTCCCGCTCGACAACAACTTACCCACTTGGTGCCCAATTGCTGATCCGGCCATATGGAAAATCGAATGGCCCAGTTCGTGGTAGAGGCTCCGCTGCATCGCCTCGACCAGATTGCTCCCCGCACTCGATACCGACATCAGTTCCGGCGGATGAAACTCCTGCCCATACGTCTCGGGGAAACGGAATGCGTTAACGATCAGTTCTCGCGATTCCGGGTCGTACCATCCAAGCCAATGCGGTCCCGGCACTCGGCCCGAGAACTCCAGCCGTCCAAGTTTGTGCCTTTCGAGGAAGCCCAGGAGCCCTGGATCGGCGCGGAGAGCCTGAAGCACGTCTCTGGTCGGCTGCTCCGGCAGCGCCGAATAGAAGCTTCGCGCGTGCACGCCGATCTCGATAGGTGACGCCCATTCGGGGCGCGGCAGGGTTTCCATCCGAGGAAACCGGATCGTATCACCATTACGAGTCTCACCCCGCGGCATGTCCGGCGCATGAAAAAGCCGTGGCCGATTCTGTCTATGGCGCGGGTGCGGGCCGCGAGAGGCCTCTCTTCACGAACCAAAGCCACGCTTCGAGCGGCGGAACGCCTTCCTGCGAGGCCAACGCCGGGTAGCCCTCTTCGAGCACGGTGAGCGCGGCGGCATCCGTCGCACAATACTCGCGGTCGGCAATCCGCTCGACGATCGACTGCAGATCGCGAATCGGAACAAACGATTCCACCAGGCCCCGCAAAATCCGGGTGAGCGAGTAGACGTCGGCTTGGGCCAAGGCGGCTTCCACCGCCAGCGGAAACTTGGACTTCAACCGTTGCACGCTGTCCTGAACCGTTCCCAATCTGACGAACGAGCCCGCGCGCATCCGGATTACCTGCGCTAGGCAGAGGATCAGATAGCCCATGGGATCCCACGCCGTGTATTCGGACTTCTCCAGAGCGGGACGGAGCGCCGCGTCCACCGTGCTGGCCGGCAGCCCGGAGACCGGAATCGATGCCGGGCGCCCCTGAAAACCATTCGCGGCCAACCGGTCCGGGCTGTCGTTCACCAGGCATTCGCCGTTCCCCAGCGCGACAAATGGCTCGGTCGCGAGGTCGTTGACCTTGAATACGAAGCTGCCCGCCCGCGCGGATTCGTCGCAGACGAAGCGAAAGGGCGGAAAAGTCAGTCCCAGTTCCTGGAACAAGCCGTTTCGCAACCAACTGAAATATGACTCGTACAACGAAACGGTCCCGGAGGTCAGGGAAACCAGGTACGCATGCGGAGAACGAATCTCGACGGTGCGGGCCGCGAAGCTGTCGATCAGCTCTTCGGCGGCATCCGGGGCCGGAAGATGGGTGCGTTCCTTGAGAAACGCGGCGATGGCCTCCACGTTGCCAATCGATATACCGAGCTTGGCAACCGGCCTGAGCACGCTGGCGAGCCACGCGGAGGAGAGCGCCGGCCGCGCTTCGGTTCCGGCGATCAAGCCGGCATACGCCTCCACGGCTTCATCCGAGAGCAGTATGGCAGGCTGGCGTTTGAGGGCCTCGACCGAGAGCAGGGCGAGAAAATCGGCCGCGGCCGCGGGCTGGTTAAGGGCTGCCTCTTTCAGCCATTCCGTAATCGCGGTCAGGCTCTGTTGGGAATCGCCCAGCCTGCCACCGATGTAGCCGTATAACGACCGCACCAACTCGGCGGAGTAGCCCGCCGTGGCGCCGCCGGCTCCGATTTGGAGCGTCAATGCCCCGCCATCGAGTTCCGATGCAGCCAGTGCAATCTCAACGGACCCCGCGGCCGGGATGCCCAGCGATGCGAGCAATCCGGCGACGGCTTTCTCCATGGCGGAGCGTAGTGCTTCGGGAAACTGGCCCGCCGTCGCGAAGGGGGGCCCGAGTTCCAGCCGGGTGGCCTTGATGGGTGCCGATGCGGTGCTCATGACACGAGTTCCTCCTGGGCCAACACGAAAACACCGGGGAACTCGGCCCGTACCACACAACGCAGGAAGGCGGCCAGCTCGGGATTTCTGGCGACCAGCGCGATTTCCGTGTCCGCCCCCTGGCGGGGCACGGCGGCGAGTTCCGAGCGAATATAGCCGATCATGTCCTCAAGCGCTTCCGGCGCCGGACAGAACCGGGCGGTGGCATCCCCCGCCCAGGCCATGGCCGCGCTTTCCCGTTCCTCACTCAAGAAAATCCTGGTCGCATGGGGCGAATTGCCCGGCAGCCACGGCCGAAGCCCCGGGCGGACGGTGCGCACGGGCGCCGGCAACGACACCGAGTTGAGCGGCACTCCGGGCAGGGCGCCCATGATCTCATCGGCGTGGAGCAGCGATATGCCCTGCCGCACCAGGGTACGCAGCAGGCGCGCCAGATGCAGCCGCTCCGGCAAGCCCGCGGATTTGTCGATCAGCGCCCAGCTACGCGTCTTCTGGCTCCAGCCCTTGACGATTTCCCAAGCCTGGTCCAGGCCGACGAAGTCGTCCAGCCGGCGGGCGAGCACAGCTTCCAGAACCCGGGTAACGAAGACCAGCGGCTCCCAAAGCTCGCCCTTGGCGGCAGTAACCGCTTCCCAGTGGCTCTGCGCCACCCAGCAGCCTTCCGCACCCGTCCCGGGCAGAGGCTCGATCGCCAGGCCGGTGTCGGCGATGCCGAGTGCCCGCAGGCTGTCGGGCGGGCCGGGGTGATAGCGGCGGTCGAGCGGGACCGGACCGCCGAGAAACGGCTGCGCGCTGCCGCGCAGCGCGATGGAGTACCGGTTCGCGGCCAGAGTGGTGCTCGCCTGAACGTAGATGCCCGGCACCGTCACGCCGCTTTTGCCACTGATGCGCTGTCGCATCTCGGGAAAATAGGAATGGAACAGCGGCCAGTTTTCGGAGGTATCCTCGGGAACGAGGCCGCTGCCGAGTTCGAGGACGATCGGTTGGCACCAGGGCGAGCGATCGGCCCCGGCGCTTTCCGACAGTCCGAGCCAACCATCGAGCCGCTCCGGAATCCTGGCCGTGACTTCGGCGGCCACCCGGGATACAGCCCCATCGCCGCTGGCCGCGAGGGAGGCTGCGACTTCTTCCACGCGCCACAGCGTGTCGATGTCGGGAACGAGCCCGGCCACGCGCGCGGCCACGAGTCCCTCCGCATCGGCAGCACCACCGCGCCGATAAAGCTCAACCGCGCTCTCCATGGCGCCGGCGGCTGCGGCGCGATCGGGCAAGCTCAACCGCACGTACGCCTGGCCGGCGCCAGCGTCAGCCGCTAAAGTGCCGGCTGGTGCGATCTCCCGGGCGCGCGCGTAGGCGGCGAGGGCCGCCGGCGCGGAGTTCTCCTGCGCCAGGCGGTCACCCTCGTCGACGTGGTTCCTCGCGAGGCGCTCCAGAGCTACTGCGGCCGCCGGGAATCGCCGCGGTTCGCGTTCCAGCAGACGGCGGTGCCGTTGCGCGGCGAGCTGCGGTTGGCCGGCGGACTCGATCCGGGCCAAAGCGGCTTCCACCGCGATGGAGAGCCAGCCGGAGGCATCCCCGCCGCCGAAGCGCCCGGCGATCTCCAGCAACTCCTCCTCGGCGGTGGGGCGGTGAGCGGCAAGTTCCGCGACGCGCGCTTGCAGAATCGCCTTGATACCGTGCGGCGTGGCATTCAGGACCTCACGGAATTTGGCGCCATGCGGCCATTTACGGGAATAGCGCTCCAGTTGCGGGATGTCCCACCGCAGATACTCATTCATCTCGCGTGGGCCGCGCAGCAGCCGGACGGCTTCGCCGACGAGGGGTTCGCCAAGCTCCATCCGACCTTTCACCAGGTAGAAGATACCCAGATCGAGGCGGACGGAGCCCTCCGTGGGCAGCGCGTGCCGCTCGACATAGTCGCGGGCGATTTCGATGGCGCGATCCACGGCAGCCTCGCGGGCGCCCAGATTGAAGGCGGCATTCGACGCTCTGAGCTGACCGTCCAGATCGTCCGGCTTCCAGCCGTCGAGGATTTGTTGGTAGTATCGCATGGCGTCCGCGTGCCGGCGGCCTCGCATGTACGCGGCGGCGAGCACGTCCGTACACCAGGGGAGATCGGGCACTTTGGGAATGATCGCACGAGCGATCCGGGCGGCCTCCTCCATTTCCCCGCGGGCCAGGCGTACGAAAGCGTCGATGGCGGTCAGCCAGGGAACTTCGCCCAGTTTCCGGCGCATATCGATCAGCGGTTCGATCTCATCCAAGCGGTCCGTGTTCACCAGGAAGCTGATGCGCTGCTCCAGAGCGGTGGCATCCTCTTCGGCCTCCGGCTGCTTCAGCGCTTCGCCGGTCGCCTGGTCCTCGCATGCGATCAGACAAAGGAACCGATGCCAGTTAGCCAGCGAGTTCCAGCGGGTCAAATCGTCCGGAACGAAGATAAGCGCGGTCTCGCAGTGGCACACAGCTTCCCAAGCGAGCTGCCAGCGATCGGCATCGGGAAGCCGCGCCAGTTGCCCGTTCACGGCGACGCGCGTAAGCCACGCCCAGGAGTCGCCGGCGTCCGGCGGCCGGATGGCGACAGCTTCCTCCCAGGCGCGCGCACCGGCTTCAATATCGGAGCGGATGACGCCGGGCGGCTCGGCTGTCCAACTCTTGCGCCGGAGCACATCGACCAGGTTCCAGCGGTTGCGCATGCTGGTGGGGTCGAGACGGACCTCCGCCTCCAGCGCGCGGGTCGCCAGGTCGAGCTCGCCGGCGCGCGAAAGTGCGTCACTGATCTTGTCCAGCTCGGCGAGGATGGCGGAGGCGAGCGCGCAATCCTTGCCGCATGCCTCCTCGGCCTGGTGCACGTAGGCGAGCGCATCGGCGTACCGCGCCCGGGCGGAGCAGGCGCAAGCGGCCAGCAGCAGCCGCGCCACCTGCGCGGCCCCTTTCCGGGGAGGCGCCGTCCAGGGCGGCAGCCAGGCATCGCTCATCCAGGACCACACCGTGTTGGCAAGCTCCGGATCGACCAGCCGCGCCGCCTTGCCGATGAGCTCGAAAGCATGCTCCGGATCGGCATTCGAGGCCTGCAGGTAAGTGCGAAAAGCGTCCTCTTTCTTACCCGCCGCGGCGTAGGCGCCGGCCAGTTCGGCCATGATCCGCAGAGGCGCCGGCTCGTGCCCAAGTCCGCCGAGCGCGTGTTCGAGGGCGTCGACAACTTCGGCATTCCTGCCCCTCCCGGCGAGGAGCATGCCCTGCCGGAACCACAGGTCGCGTAACGATTGCGCGCGGGCGCCGAGAGCTTGTTCGGAAGTCGCCATACCTTTATCCCCCCAGAGACAGAGGCGCCGCGGCCGGCTGAAGCCGCTGGGCGGCGGCGGCCGGCTGCGGGGCTCGCGAGATCGCCTTGGTGCATTTGGTGCAACTGTATTCCCGGTCTTCGGTATCGACATTCGACACCGGCTCGCCGCATTTCGGACAAAACAGCGGGTTCCTGCACTTGGAGCAGTATTGCGGAGGCTCGGTTGCCATGGCGCTGACCATGATTACCTTGCCACATGGACTCCAGGGGCACTGAATGCGGTCGGGAAGTTTCTTCAGCGGAGGCGCCGTGCCGCCGCCCGCCGCGGACGAGGCCGGACCGCCGAACAGGATTCCCTCGTCGTTAACGCCCGCGGTGTCGAGGTACAACACCGGCACGCAGGAAACCTGCTCATTGGCCGGCGGTGTGCCTCCAGGGGATGCCACGCGGGCGATCTGGACGGCGCGATAGATCGGCTTGCCCTCAACCAGAGCCTGGTAAAAGGCCCGGGCGAAATTGTTGGCCGACATGTTCTCCACCTTCGCCTGCATCGCCACGATGGCCGGGATGCCGATCTGGACCACGCACCCCGCCACGCTCGACAAAGCCTGGTAGGCATCCGACCAGACCGCTGGACGGGCGCCCTGACCCGCGTCTTCCGTGGCGCTCTCACAGGCTTGCAGGAAGGCCAGCTTGACGGATAAGCACTTCTTCAGCTCGCCTTTCAACTCCTCGCCACTTACCCAGTGCGCCCGGTAGCTTTCATCCATAAAAGCGATTTCGCCCCGGCCGTTGTCCTTGTTGAACCGGCCATGACCGAGAAAATGAACCACGTGGGGGCCGAAGCCTTTCAGCGCTTCCTTGAATTCGTCATAAGTGGCCTTGGGTTTCGTGCGTTTCGCAACCTGCTGCGTTGGATCTTTGACGTACGGCGATGCCAGCGCCATGACTTTGACCTTGTCCAGTGGCTTGCCTAACAGTTATCAACACAAATGGGCCCGATCCAGCCGCTATAATGACGGTTCGAATTCTCACAGAGGATCGCATCATGAATCTACGCAAGGTTGCCGCCTGCACCTTCCTGACCGCTTTCGCCGCCGGAGTGACCGCGGCCGCACAGGATCGGATTGTACAGCCGGTGGATCACACCCGCATGACGCCCTTGAAGGGCCGCGTTCACCCGAACGCGCTGCCCGAGAACGACCGGGGCCCGGTCGACCCCGCCATGCCCATCCGACATGCCACGCTGCTCTTCAAGCCCACGGCTTCCATTGACGCCTTTCTGGCCGAACAGCAGCTTCCCGGGTCGCCCAACTACCGGAAGTGGCTGACGCCCGAACAGTTCGGCGACCGCTTCGGCCTCACCGCCAGCGACATCGCCAAAGCTACCGCCTGGCTGGAATCGCAAGGCCTCAAGGTGGACAAAGTCGCCCGCGGCCGCCACTGGATCACCTTCAGCGGCACCGCCGATCAGGCCGCCCGCACCTTCCACACGAGCTTCCATCATTACCTGGTGAATGGCGAAACCCACTTCGCCAATGTGGACGCTCCCTCGGTTCCCGCCGCGCTGGCCGACGTGGCCGGCGGATTCCTCGGCCTCGACGATTTCAAGCCGCAATCCAATATCGCCAGCCCCCTATACACTTCGAGCAAGGGAACCCACACCCTCGTTCCCGACGATCTGGCCGCCATTTACGACATCGCTCCGCTTTATGCCGCCGGCATCGATGGCGCGGGCCAGAAGATCGCCATCATCGGCGATTCCTCCCTCGAACTCTCCGACATCCGCGGCTTCCGCGCTCACTTCAACCTGCCCTACAACGACCCCATACAGATCCTGATCGGCGACGACCCGGGCTACAACGGCGACGTCGCCGAAGCCAACCTGGACATCGAATGGGCCAACGCCGTGGCGCGCGGCGCCCAGATCTACTACGTCTACGGGCAAGATGTCTTTTTTGCGGCGCAAGTCGCGATAGACGAAAACGTGGCGCCGGTGCTGAGCCTCAGCTTCGGCGGGTGCGAGGCTTATAACGAGGCCTCCTTCCGCGGCGTGGCGCAGCAGGCAGTGGCGCAGGGGATCACCTGGCTGACCGCCTCGGGCGATACCGGCGGCGCGGCGTGCGATCGCACGTCCGCCATCCCGCAGGCGGCCAAGGGTCTGGCCGTCTCCTTCCCGGCCAGCATTCCGGAGATCACCGCTGTGGGCGGCAGCCAGCTCGACGATACCACCGCCAAATACTGGGCCTCCACCAACAGCCCCAACGGCGCCTCCGCCCTCGGTTACATCCCCGAGACCGTGTGGAACGATACGCCCTTTGCCGGCGGTTTCAGCGCCGCCGGGGGCGGCGCCAGCATCCTCTTCCCCAAACCCTACTGGCAGACCGCCCCCGGCGTGCCCAACGACAACGCCCGCGACATCCCCGATATTTCCCTGGCGGCCTCCCCCAACCACGCGGGCTACCAAGTCTACCTCTATGGCAACCTCTATGTCTTCGGCGGCACTTCGGCTCCCACGCCCGCCATGGCCGGCATCGTGGCGCTGCTCAATCACTACCTGACTTCCAAATCCGTCATCGCCAAACCCGGATTGGGCAACATCAACCCCACGCTCTACCGCCTGGCGCAATCCACCAACAACATTTTCCACGACATCGCCACCGGCGATAACGCCGTGCGCTGCGCCCTGGGCAGTCCGAACTGCGTGGAGGGCCTGGTCGGGTACCCTGCCGGTCCGGGATACGATCTGGCCACGGGCCTCGGCTCCATCGACGCCTACAACCTGGTCACGCAGTGGAATTCCGGCACCGCCAGCACCACCACGGTCACCGCCAATCCACCGCAAGCCGGACCGACCGATACGGTGAGCCTCACGGCCACGGTGCGCGGCGGCGCGAGTGGCCCGGCGCCCACCGGAACCGTTTCCTTCCTGGTACAAAACGTGGAGGATGCGGTCATCGGAACGGGCGCTTTGACGGCCAATGGCGCCACCTCCACGGCCACGGTCACGGTGCCCGCCGCATCGGTGCTGGGCATCGGCAGCTTCGTCACCGCCGTCTATAACGGCGACAAATCGTACAACGCCTCCTCGGGAACCGTCACCGTCGGCGCCGTTCGTCCCGCCACGGGATCCCAAGTGGTCCCATTTATCACTCCCAACCCGGTCTACAAGCAGACGCCCACCGGCAACTGGCCCTACACCCTGGTGCTCAACGAAATGGCCGGCGTCCAGACCACGCTCACTGCATTCACCATCAACGGCGTGAACAACCTGGGAACCTTCGGCAGCGGCACCATCGTCATCCCGGCGAAAGGCACCCTAGCGGCGTCGCTGGCTGGCAACAACCTCACCGTTCCCCTGAACCGCGCCTTCCATTTCGCGGGCAAGGATCTGGACGGCACCACGTGGTCCAGCGATGTCACGGTGCCGTTCGTGGACGCGATCTATCCGGGCGTCTACACCGGTATGGCGCTGAGCAGCGTGCCCACCACCGTGGTGCAGAACCCGAAGGCCGACCCCACCTGCCAATTCGCGCACCACCTCATCCTGCAGGAAACCGGCGGTTTCCTCATGGAAATCACCACCCTGAAGCAGGGGTCCACGGATTTGAGCTCGTCGCTCCAGCAACTGTTTGGCACGGCCCACCTCGCTCCTTATGGAACGCTGCAGGGCGATATCTGCCTGAGCGGCGCCACCGCGCTGGGCGCCAAGACGTACACCGTCAGCGGCATCAGCGAAATCGGCAACACCGTGACGGCCACGCTCAACGTGACGCTAGCGGCGGCCTCCGCCACTCCGGCCGCCTTCACGGTGGCGCCGCAGACCGTCACCCTCGCCGTGGCCGATGCCTTCCGCAGCGCCGCCACGGATGTCGCGCTCACCCTCACCGGCGCTTCGGCGCAGTGGACCGCCGCCGTCGTACCGGGGGCGAGCTGGCTTACCGTCAGCCCGCTTTCCGGGACCGGGTCCGGTGCCCTACACGTCGCCGTCAACGCCGCCGGGCTCTCCCGCGGCGCCTACGTGGGGCTGGTCACGGTACAATCCGCCGACGCCATTCCGCAGGCCGTCGACATTCCGGTCACTTTTTTGGTAGGCACTTCGCAATCCACCGTCGTCACGGCCATCGCCAACGGGGCATCGTACGCGCAGGCCTTCGCGCCCGGCACGATGATGACGGTGTTCGGCACGCAGTTGGCGGGCGCCGGCGCCTCCGCCGGCGTGCTGCCGCTGCCGTTCAGCCTGGGCGGAGTATCCGCCACGGTGAACGGCGTCAGCGCACCGATCTACTATGTGTCGCCCGGACAAATCAACGTGCAGGTTCCCTACGAGACCGGAATCGGCCTGGCGGTACTGGGCGTGAACAACAACGGGCAGGTGGCGAGTTTCCCCTTCACCGTGGCGGCCGCGGCGCCCGGCCTGTTCACCGCCGCCGATGGATCGCTGACGCCATCGGCCGCGGCCAAACAGGGAGCGACCGCGATTGCCTACATCACGGGCGATGGCGACACCACCACGTTCCTGATCACGGGCGCGAGCCCGCCCTCCGGCACCACCACCGCGAAATTGCCGCGCCCGAAGCTGCCGGTCACGGTCACGGTGGGCGGCGTGGCCGCGACGGTTTCCTTCGCCGGAGTTCCCCCGGGCCTGGTGGGCATCTCGCAAGTTAACTTCACGGTCCCGGCCACCGCTCCGCTGGGCGTTCAGCCGGTGGTGGTCTCAGTCGGCGGCGTCAAAACCCAGACCGGACGGCTGACGGTGACGCAATAGAATAGCCGCTGTCTCAGAAAGCGGACAAGTCTGTCCGGTGGTTCTGAGCGTGTTTTGTTGAAAAAAAAAGGTTAGCTGGAAAAGACCGCGCAAAAACCGGACAGGTCTGGCCGGTTTTGCCTGCGATTCGCGGGAACGGGGTTGCCTCCGCTGTTTTCAAGGCACGGGGGTTGGCGTCAGACCGGGAGTGCTTATCGGCGTTCATCGGCGTTCATCGGCGGCTGAATGTTTTTCTGGGGCATCGGGAGGTTTCCGGAGAGAAGACCCGGCGGATATTTCAAGCACCGCAAGGAGGCGGTGGCGGCGCCGGTCGACCTGGTGCCGGCGGAGATGCGGGAAGTGCGTCTGGAATCGATCTGGAACGGCCGGTTCTACACGCTGACGTTCCGCAAGCCGGCGGCATTGCGGACTGATTGACCTGGGAATCCGATTAGCGTATATTGAACCACGTATTGGTGGGGGTGCATGAATCGACTGAGCAGGCTGTTGCAGCCCGCAGCGCATATTACCCGGCTTCCCGACGATCAGGTACGCAAGCTTTACCCGAAATTCCGCTGGCGGATTCTGGAATCCACCTTCATCGGCTACGCCACGTTTTACGTGGTCCGCAATAACCTGCCGGTAGTATCCAAAGAGATGGGGCAGGCCCTGCACTACAGCAAGGGCCAGATCGGCGACCTGCTGGCGCTCACCGCGATCGCTTACGGCATCGGCAAGTTCCTGTTGGGCGCGTGGAGCGACCGCAGCAATCCGCGCTACTTCATGCCGGCCGGATTGCTGGTCACCGCGTTGTGTAATTTTGCCTTCGGCGCCACCAGCAGTTACTCTACCCACCTGGCGCTCTGGACGCTGAACGGCCTGGCGCAGGGGATGGGGTGGGCGCCGTGCGGGCGCTCGCTGGGCCACTGGTACAGCGTGCGCGAACGCGGGACGGTGTTCGCCTTCTGGAACCTCGCCGTCAATGTGGGCGGCGGCTTGACCGGCCTCATCGCCGCATATAGCACGGCGTGGATGGGGTGGAGGTCGGCCTTTTATGTTCCCGGCGTTCTGGCCGTGCTGTGCGCCGTTTACCTGGTGGCAAGGCTGCGGGACACGCCGCAATCCGTGGGTCTCCCGCCCATCGAAGAGTACCGCAACGAATACCCCGAGCAAGGGGGACGCGACCGCGAAGCGGAACTGGGCACGCGCGAACTGGTGGTCACCTACATCCTCCGCAACCGATACCTCTGGCTGTTCGCGGCCGCGAATTTCTTTGTGTACCTGACGCGTTACAGCATGCTCGATTGGGGCCCCACGTATCTGAAGGAGGTCAAGCACGCCAGCCTCGAGCAGGGTGGATTCAGCACGGCGATATACGAATTGGGCGGCATGTTCAGCACCGTCCTGATGGGCTGGTTGTCCGACAAAGCCGGGGGACGCCGGGGCATGATCAGCCTGCTTTGCATGGTCCCGGTTTTTCTGGCGTTCGGCGGCCTTCTGTATGCGCCGGTGGGAATGCTGTGGCTCGATCTGACGCTCTTCGGGATTATCGGTTTTTTCATTTATCCCCCGGTCATGCTGCTGCCGGTGATGGGCCTCGATTTCACTTCGAAAAAGGCCGTGGGCACCGCCGCGGGATTCATCGGGCTGTTTGGCTATCTCGGCCGCACGGCGCAGGGCAAGGGTATCGGCACCCTCGCCGAGCGCTACGGATGGAATGCGGCATTCTATGGCATTCTGGCTTCCACGTTCCTGGGAATCCTGCTACTCTCCCTGACATGGAAGTTGAAGCCTCGCGCCCTCGGTCCGGACCGGGGCGCCCAGATCGAAAACGCGCCGGCGCTCAAGGGAGGCGGCGTATGACACGCAACCGTAACGGCAGTGTAAATACATGTACACGTCCGGCCGCTACGATCTCTGTGAGGAAAGGCAATCTTATGACCACATTTAGAAGAATCACGCTGCTCTTCGGCTGTTTTCTGCTGGCGGGTTTGCTGTGGGCGCAGTTTGAAAACGCCGAAGTCCTGGGCACGGTACGCGACCCGTCGAGTGGGACGGTGCCGAAGGCCACGGTGACGCTGACCAATCAGGACACCGGGATCAAGGTTCAGACATCGACCGACGAAAACGGCAACTTCGATTTCTTCAACGTCAAGGTGGGCCGCTATTCGCTGGTGGTGGAGCACGCGGGTTTTTCCAAGGCCACCACGACGGACGTGATGGTCAGCGTCGGCGCCCGCCAGCGCGTGGACGTCGCCATGCAGGTGGGCGCCGTCACGGAATCCGTCGAGGTGACCAGCGTGGCCGCTACCCTGGAGACCGATTCCAGCGAACATGGCCAGGTCATCAGTACCACCACCGTCACCGAACTTCCGCTCAACGGCCGTAATTATGCCGACCTGGCGCTGTTATCCACCAACGCCGTCAAGTCGCCGATTTCGGCCACCTTCTCCCCCAGCGGCACGCCGCGGGAAGGCGCCTTCAACGTCAACGGCATGCGCAGCACCTACAACAATTTCCTGCTGGACGGCCTGGACAACAACGCCTATGGGACCAGCAACCAGGGCTATTCGGCACAGTTGGTGCAGTTGTCGCCGGACGCGCTGGCCGAATTCAAGGTCATCACAAGCAACTACAGCGCCGAATACGGGCGCGTAGGTGGAGCGGTGGTCAGCGCCGTGATGAAATCCGGAACCAACGAGTTTCACGGCTCGGCCTACGAGTACCTGCGCAACACCGATCTGAACGCCACCGGCTTCCTGTTCAGTCCCGCCGTGTTCGTCAAGCCCACGATGCAGCGCAACCAGTTCGGGGCCACCATCGGCGGACCGTTCATCAAGAACAAGCTCTTCTTCTTCGGCGATTATGAGGGCTTCCGGCAGTTGCAGCGCTATCTCAATTTCGACTCCATCCCGAGCATGACGGATCGCCAGGGTATCCTCCCCGTGTCGGTGGTCAACCCGCTGACTGGCGTGGTTTATCCCGCCAACACGCAGATCCCGGTGGCGCAGTTGAATCCGTTCGCCGCCGCGGTTTTGAGCGGCCTGCCGCCGACGAATGGTCCCGGGCGCTCCAACAACGACGAGGCGCTGCTGCTCATCCGCGACTACGGCGACAAATTCGACGCCAAACTGGACGGCCAGATCAACGATCGCATGACGGCGTTCCTGCGTTACAGCCAGCGCAAGGACTTGCAGTATTACCAACCCGACCTCTCCGGGCCGAGCGGCGGTGACGGCAACGGCTACATCCATGTCGTCGATCAGAACGCTTCGTTGGGCTACACCTGGACCGTCACGCCGACCTCTCTCATCGAATTTCGCATGGGTTTCTCCCATATTCTTGCCGGCAAGGTGCCGCCGTATTTGGGCGGCCCGAGCATGTCCAGCATGTTCGGCGGCTTTCAAGGCCTGCCGACGACGCCAGCCCTGACCGGCGGCATCAATACGCAGACCATCAGTGGACTCACCGCGATGGGCCGGCAGACGAGCAATCCGCAGTTCCAGAATCCTACTTCCTGGGATCCGACGCTCAATTACTCGAAGACGATGGGCCGGCATTCCCTGAAAATGGGTTACCAATTCCTGACCATCCGCACGGAGATTCTGGACACCAATCCGATTTATGGTCAAGACACGTACGCCGGGGCGTTCAGCAAGCCCACCTGCGCGCAACTGGGCCAGCCCTCCACCTGCACGATCACCAGCGACTCGACCAGTTACAGCCTGGCGGATTTCATGTTCGGCACGCCGAACCAGATTAACCTGGGGAGCTATTCGGTCATCAATCTGCGCCAATACGTGCACTCGCTGTATTTTCAGGACGACTATCGGGTAAGCGCGAAGCTTACGTTGAACGTCGGGCTGCGGTGGGAGTTCGCCTCCCCGCTCTATGAGCGCGATAACAACTACTCGAATTTCGACCCCACCACCAACACCATGGTGAAAGCGACCAGCGGAAGCTTGTTTAACCGCGGCCTGGTGCACCCCGACCACAGAGACTTTGGGCCGCGGCTCGGCCTGGCGTACAGCATCGATCCCAAGACCGTGGTCCGCGCCGGATATGGCATCAGCTACACGTTTTTCAACCGGCCCGGCAGCGCCCAGGAGGGGATCAATGCTCCGCAGGCGCTTTTCGGAGTCCTCAGCCAGACGATCCCCGCGGGCGGCGCGGTGCCAGCCACGTTCCTCACCACGATGAACAGCTTCAGCACGAACATCGCCAGCCCGACGGCCTTCAATCCGGTCAATTCCAACGTGGTCTACACCCCGCCGGACAGCAAATGGCCGTACATACAAAACTGGTTCTTCTCGGTGCAGCGCCAACTCCCCAAGAACACCGTAATCGATCTGTCCTACAACGGAAACCACAGTCTGCGGCTGCCTATCATCGCCGATTACAATCAGGCGTATCCCAACCAGCCGGGCCAAAGCCTGGGAGTCACGGCGCGCGTGCCGATACCGACTTTCGGGCCGATCACGTGGCTCGATCCGGCCGGTGACAACCACTACAATGGTCTCTCGGTCCGCGTGGAGCACCGTTTCACGAAGGGCTTATACGTGCTGAACTCGTTCACCTGGGGGAAAGCCATGGGCGATTCGGAGCAGGCGCTGGAGTATTTCGCGGGCTACTACCAGGCCAATCCCCAGAACATTCGCGCTCTGGCGGCGGAGAAAGGGCCGTCCAGCTTTGACGTGAAGTTGAATAACGTCACCAGCGTGGTCTACCAGCTTCCCTTCGGCAAGGGCCGTGAATACGGCGCCAACATGAACGCCGTGCTGGATGCGTTTGTGGGCGGATGGGAGCTCACCAGCATCAACACCGCGCACACGGGCCAGCCGCTCGACGTGACCTACGGCGCCACCGGGGCCAACATCGTGAGCTCGCTTTCCAACGATTATCGCGGGCAGCCGTTCCTGCGCCCCAACGTCACGGGCAGCGCCACCAGCCAGAGCCGCTCCGCCATGCTGAACACCTACTTTGCCGGTTACACATTCACCACGCCGCCGGCCAGCGCGCCGTACGGGAATGTCGGCCGGAATTCGTTCCGCGCACCCAACTTCGATCAGTGGGACTTTTCGGTGGACAAGAACTTCCGTATCCGCGAAAGGGCCCGGGTGCAATTCCGGGCGGAGTTCTTCGACCTTCCGAACCACACGAATTTCGGCATACCGAATACACAAACGACCAGTGCCGCCTTCGGTACCATCCGCACCACCTATCCGTCGCGGCAGGGCCAATTCGCGTTGAAGTTGATTTTTTAGGCACCGCTCCCTGACGGTCGCGGCTCCGATCAGAGCCACGACCGTCAGGGAGTGGTTGTGCCCTGAGTTGAATCCATGACCAGATCCGAAATGTTCCGCCGCCTGCGCGCGCATGCCGCCCCATGGGACATGATCGTGGTGGGCGGCGGAGCCACCGGCGTGGGCGTGGCCATCGACGCCGCCAGCCGTGGATACGACGTGCTGCTGCTGGAGCAGAGCGATTTCGGCAAAGGCACGTCCAGCCGCAGCACCAAGCTGGTGCACGGCGGCGTGCGCTACCTGGAGCAAGGCAACCTGTCGCTGGTGATGGAGGCGCTGAAGGAGCGCGGGCTGCTGCTGCAGAACGCTCCGCACCTGGTGCGCAACCTGGGCTTCGTCGTCCCCAACTACGATTGGTGGGAAGCGCCGTTCTATGGGATCGGGCTGAAGCTGTACAATCTGCTGGCGGGCAAATACGGTTTCGGCGCCTCACGCATTCTCTCCCGTGAGGAAACCCTGGAACACCTGCCCACCATCAAGACGGAAGGCCTCAAGGGCGGAGTGATATACTTCGACGGCCAGTTCGACGACTCGCGCCTGCTCATCAACCTGGTGGCCACGGCCTGCGAACAGGGCGCCACGCTGCTCAACTACGCCGAGGTCACCGCGCTGACCAAAGATGGCGATGGCTTCGTGGACGGTGTCCGCTTCCGCGACGCCGAAACCGGCGCGGAACTGGAAGCGCATGGCAAGGTGGTGATCAACGCCACCGGTCCGTTCGCCGATCACCTGCGGCGCATCGCCGACCCCGCGGCGGAACCGATGATCGCGCCCAGCCAGGGCATCCACCTGGTGTTCGACGGATCGTTCCTGGCCGCCGACAACGCCATCATGGTGCCGCATACCAGCGACGGGCGCGTCATGTTCGCCATCCCGTGGCATGGCCATACGGTGGTGGGCACGACGGACACGCCGATTGCGCAAGCCACGCTGGAACCGGTGGCGCTGGAGCAGGAGGTGGAGTTCATCCTGCAGACGGCGTCGCTCTATCTGGCGCGCAAGCCGGAGCGCGCCGACGTGCTCAGCGTGTTCGCCGGAATTCGCCCGCTGGTGCGATCGCGCGAGAGCGGCAATACGGCGTCGCTCTCGCGCGACCACACCATCCGCATCGAGAATTCCGGCATGATCACCATCTGCGGGGGTAAGTGGACCACCTATCGTCACATGGCGGAAGATTGCGTGAACCAGGCGGCTACGCTCGCCCGGTTGGCGGAAAAAGAGTGCGTCACCGGGCATCTGAATATCCACGGCTTCCATCCGGCGTCGGAGAAGTTCGGCCACCTGTGGGTGTACGGAAGCGACGCGCCGATGGTGCAGGAGCTGGAGGCCCGCGAACCGGCGTGGGCCGAGCCGCTGGATGGCGCGCTACCGTACACGGGCGCGGAAGTCGTCTGGGCGGTGCGTCAGGAACTGGCGCTCACCCTGGAGGATGTCCTGGCGCGGCGCACGCGGGCTTTGTTCCTGAACGCACAGGCGGCGATCCGGATGGCGCCGCGCGTGGTGGAACTGATGGCGCGGGAGTTGGGGCGCGATAGCGAGTGGCAGTCCGCGCAGCTGGCAGCGTTTGGGGAGGTGGCGAAGGGGTATTTATTGGGGTAGGTGCGAGGCAACAGGCGCGGAGGACTGCCGGTTCATTTGCGCCTGCTTTCTCTAAACAGGTGGACCTGGACACCTTGGCGCGGTTTCTTCCATTCCGAGTCAGCGGTCATCGCGGCCAGATCCAGGTGACGCGCCAGCGTCAGGCACGCCCGATCGGCGAAGGAAATGCCGTTCGTCCAGGCGAGAGGGCAAAGGTGGCGGCTCGCCCACGCCAACTGCTCATCCCAGGGAATCACCTCGAGATCCAGAGCCCTGAGCAAGCGCTCCACCATACGCGGCTCACCGCCCTGGCGGATTAGTTTGGTCATCGATTCCGTGAGACTGACAGCCGATATCACCGAGTGCTCCAGTGCGGCGTCCACCTTTTCCCATCCCTGCTCGCGCCTCACCAGGGCGATGACGGCAGAACTGTCAAGCACGTATCGCGGCTGCTCAGTCTTCGATTTCACGCCGTGCCTCTTCGCGACGCTCGGCGATCAGTTCGTCCGACCACACTTCGGTTGGCGGGGCGATGCGGCAGAAGTATTCTTGCGCTTCGTGCACGGCAGCCATCCTGGATTCGAGCACGATCCGCCCGGATCGGCCTTCCGTGATACTCACCGTCGCGCCCGGCTTCACGCCGAGTTTTTCGCGGAGCGGAGCGGGTATCAGCACCCGTCCCGCGCTATCTACTTTGCCCTTGTACCGGGCTCCCGCTCTGTCCGCCATATTCCCATTTCCTCGCCTTCTGACATATTACCGCAATCTGCCATCCGTCGTAGGATTTGGCGACGGCGCCGCTTCGCGACGCTCCGGAATGTGGTACAGCAGAATCGATTTGCCCAAGTCAAGCCGTCCATAGCTTGTGGGCGGCGAGGTCGTACCCGATGCCTTCGGTGCGGACGTTGAGGATGCAGTTGCGTTGGGCGTCGGTACGGCTGGGGCGCGGGACGCGGTAGGATACGGATATGAACCTGACCGAAATTCAGCACGCGATTCAGGCGCTTCCGGTGGAACAGCAGGCCAGCCTCGCCGCCTGGCTTTCGGAACGGGATCGCCTCCAATGGGACCTCGAACTCGAGCAGGACTTCTCTGCGGGCGGGGCAGGAACCGCCCTTCTCGACCGTGTGAGGGCACAAGTTGGCCGGGGCGAGTCCAAGCCGATGGCTGAAGGCCGGCCGCGGCGGTGAGTTTCCGATCCTTCGCCTTGCCGGAGTTCTGGAAGCGCTACGACAGACTGCCGGAAAACACCCAAGCACTCGCCGATGCCAAGTACGCGCTATTCGAGCAGGAGCCCTTTCACCCTTCATTGGGGTTGCAGCAAAAGGGTGAGGTTTGGACAGTTGACGTGGGCCGGTCCTATCGCGCCATAGCGTATCGGACTGGCGGCGAGTTCCACTGGTTCTGGATTGGTTCTCACGAGGCCTATAACAAGCTCCTGCGGCGCGTGAAGTACTGACGACTATTTCTCCGGAATGTGGTACAGCAGAATCGATTTGCCGACGCGGCCTGCCGGCTGGTATCGATCCAGCCAGGCGAAGGCGAGATCCTGGCGGCCGCGCTGTTGCGACGCCATCCAGCCGTAGTTTTGCAGCATGGTGTGGCTGACGGCCACCCATCCGGTGACGGGCTGGTAGGGTTCCAGGCTGTCCCAGGCGGGGAGACCGAGGCGGGTATCGTCGCCGGTGTAGAGGCAGGCCATGTGGAAGTAAGGGACGCGGCGGCGCTGTAACTCGGCGGCAAGGCGCGCCATGTCCTGCCCCCAATCGAGATCGGAATCCACCAGGATGCGCTCGGGGTGGGAGCCGGCGAGCTCGTTGAAATAGGCGAGGTAATCGGGGTGGGCGGCGGCCGAGGAGACGGCGGTCCACACCAGCAGGATGAGGGCGGCGGCGCGGCGCTTCCGCCATAGCCAGACGGCGCCGATGCCGGCGGTGAGCGCGAGCAGCGGGTAGAACGGCAGCATGTAGCGCACGCCGATGTTGAGGCTGGTAGGGAGATTGACGAGCAGGATCACGGCAGCGAGGACGGCCGGCATCCACAGGGCGCGGCGCGACTCCCCGGGCACAGCGCGGCGCAGCGCGAGCACGCCGAGAGCGGCCAGCAGAAGGATGGCCAGCGGCGTCTTGACGGCGAGAGCGACGGGGAAGAAATACCACCAGCCGTGGAAGCTGTGTCGGCCCAGGAGGAACGCGGTGTGCCCACCTTCGACGTGATTGTGCACCTGCCAGAGGCCGTCGAGGAGTTGCGGGGCGGGCACGGGAACGGTCTCCAGTGCGTGCAGAAGGGGAGTGGGAATCTTGGCGAAGATACCGCCTTGCGCGGCGGCGTCGCTAGCGACGTGCTCGGTCATGGGGCCGAAGGAGAAGCGGTAGGCGCCCCAGACGAGGACGAAGGCGACGGGGATCCAGGCCCAGTTGCGCTTCTGGCGCACGCGCCGATCAAGCACCGTGATGGCGGCAATCGAGACGGGCAGAAGGAGCACGGCGGAGAACTTGGCGAGGACGGCCAGGGCGAGCCCGATGCCGAAGAAGATGGCGCGGCGCAAGGTGCCTTCTTCCAGCCACAGGGTGTAGCCGAAGAGCGCCGTGCAGATGCCGGCGCCGATGGCCATATCCATGGTAGCGACGCCTGAGTGCGCCAGCACCGGCGGCAGGTTGGTGAACAGAAAGACGGGGGCGAGCGCACCCCAATCGCCGAGCAGTTTGCGGCCCCACAGCCAGACCACGGTGCAGGCCAGCAGGAAGAAGGGGAGGATACCGAGGCGCGCCAGGGTCAGGGCCTTGCCATAGCGTGGGGCGCTATTGAGGACGGCGTTGCCTTCCTTCCAGCGGTCGGGCAGCTTCTGGGCGCGCGCGCCGTAGAGGTAGGGGCCGAGGGCGATGGCGAGGCGGGCCAGGGGCGGATGGAAAGCGCCGTAATCGTAGCGGCCGAGGTCGAGGTACTGCATGCCGCAGGCGATGTTGGGGGTCTCATCGGAGGTCTGCGCGATGCTCCGGTAGGTGGCGGTGATGCGCGCCACGCCTAGAGCGGCCAGCAGCAGGAAGATCAGAGTTGGTTTGGACGGCAGCACGCGATGATCCAAGGAAAGGCCTCGACGATCCGCACTTCGGCCACCGAGCCCGCGAGGAAGGCGGGAAAAGTGCGGAGATTCCAATGTTGCACATGCTCGGGGTGATTGCCCAGACGGCCCAGGTGTTTTCCGCGCAGGACATTGCCGATACGGAAATACGGCTCGAAGGGCACGGAGACGACCACGGCGCGGCGGGCCACGCGCGCCAGTTCGCGCAGGGCGGCGGCGGGATCGTCGAGGTGCTCCAGGACTTCGAGGCAAGTGACGGCGTCGAAGCTGCGGGCGGCAAATGGCAGCGAGAGCACGGAGGCGCAGACGCGATGGGGGACAGCGAGCTCGGCCAGGGAGGCGGGGCGGAGATCGAGGCAGACAGGGCGGACGGCGGCAGGCAGCACGCCACGGCGGAGCATCTCGCCTTCGCCGGAGCCGGCGTCGAGGACGGAGTGGGGATCGAGTTCGGCGAGGATGGCGCCCAGGCGGCGGAAGAATCGCCCGATGACGAAACGGACGACGGGGTTGGGGTCGGAGTACTTTTGCTGGCGGATGGTGGGGCAGGCTTCAGCCTGCCCCACCTCTGCGCGAGGCGGAGCCTTATGCCACTTCACTTTCGCTCCCGGGCGGCGGCGCGGAGGCGCAGCACGTGGCGGATGTACTGGAGGGGGTGGAGGGCGTGGACCTTGCTTTGGCCGCGGACGCGCTTGCGCATTTCGTAGCCGCACTCGTGAATTTCGCCCACGTTGCCGCGCACCAGCAGTTCCATCAGGCTCTTATACCCGAGCGGCTTGAGCGGCACGCCGGCGACAGCTTCGCGGCGCACCAGGTAGCAGCCGCTCAGCGGATCCGAAACGCGGGCGTAGACCTGGGGCAGCAGCCAGCGGCCGATCTGGGCGGCGCCCCAGGAACTGACGCGGCGGGCCATCCCCCAATCGCCCAGGCCGCCGCCATCGCCGTGGCGGGTGGCCACCACCAGATCGGCGCCTTCCTGGCGCTCCAGGAGGCGGCCCAGAACGTCCGGAGGATGCTGAAAATCGGCATTGATGGTGCCCAGAATCTGGCCGCGCGCCACCTGCCATCCACGGATCACGGCCACGGCGAGACCGCCTTCGTTCTGGCGGCGCACCACGCGCAGTTCGGGGAAGCCCGGGCGGAGGCGCGCGGCGATTTCCCAGGTGCAGTCGGCGCTATCGTCATCCACCACGATGACCTCGTAGCGGCCGGGCAGCGCCGCATCGAGGGTGTGGCGGACGGCGGCCAGAAAATCGGTAATATTCTCGCTCTCGTTCAGGGTCGGCACCACGAGCGAAAGGACGGGCCGCGTCTCGCCGGCGACAACGGCCGGGATGATGAGCGGGCCCGTAGGCGCGGCGACGACGTGTTCGGCCTCACTATTGCGTGGGGCTGCTGCCAATGGACGGTCTCCCTATACGGATCATTCCACTGTAACGCGGATTCGAATTGGTATATACTTAACCCCACGAGAAGGAGGAGGGCCTTCCACCATGAGGGGATTCTGTGTGGTTTGGGTTGCGGCGTGCCTGTCTGCCGCCACCTACGCTCAAGGAAGCGCGGATGAGCTGATTCAGGTCATCCGGAATAACGATCTGGCATCGCTGAAAGCGCGCCTGGCGAAGGGCGCCCAAGTGAATACGCGCGATCAGCGAGGCAGCACGCTGCTGATACACGCCGCCGCGATCGGCAGTCCGGAAGCGGTCAAGCTGCTGCTGGAGAACGGCGCGGACGTGAACGCCAAGAACGATTTGGAGGCCACGGCGCTGATTCTGGGCGCGGGAAATACCGAAAAGGCGCGGATGCTGGTGGAGAAAGGCGCGGACGTGAACGCGCGCAGCAAACTGGGGCGCACGCCGCTGATGATCGCGGCGGGCTGCGACGGGTGTTCGGCGACGTTCAAACTGCTGCTGGACAAGGGGGCCGACCCAAAAGCCGCCGACAAACAGGGCGACACCGCGCTCAGCGAGGCCGCCGGGGCGGACAATGCCGAGAGCGTCAAGCTGCTGCTCGCCAGGGGCGCGGGCGTGGATACCCCCGACTACGAGGGCTATACGCCGCTGGCCGCGGCGGCGAGCAACTGCAACCTGGAGTTCGTCAAGCTTTTCCTTTCGAAGGGGGCCAACGTCAACGCGGCCAACACCACCGGCGGCGAAGTGAAGTTCGGCAAGATTCAACTTGTCAAGCTGACCCCGCTGATGCTGGCGGCCACGTATTGCGGGCCGGATGTGGTCAAGACGCTGCTCGATGCGGGCGCCAAGGTGAACGTCACCGATATTCGCGGGATGACGCCGCTCCAGTTCGCGGTCTCGTCGGAAGCGCAGAATCCGGCTGTGGTGAAACTGCTGCTCAAGGCGGGAGCGGACGTAAACGCCGCCAGTACGGTGGACGAGACGGCTCTGGATTGGGCGGAGAAGTTCGGCAGCCGGGAAGTGATCGCGGCGTTGACCGCGGCGGGGGCGCGCGAGGGAGTGCCTTACAGCGCGCCGCGTCCCAAACCGGCGGGCGAGCGGACGGTGACCCAGGCGGTGGAAAACGGCACCGCGCTTTTGCAGCGCGGGGCCACGGAGTTCTTCACGCAATCGGGGTGCGTGGGCTGCCATCATCAGCCGGTGACAGCGGTGGCGACGGCGGCGGCGCGCGCGGCCGGCATCCATGTGGATGAACCCATGGCGAAGGGCCTGGTGAAGATGATGGAAGGCGAGAGCATGTTCTTCAACCAAAGGATGCTGGAGCGCGCCCCGATCGGCGGGGCGACCGACCCGCCCACCTGGAAGCTGATGGCGCTGGCCAGCGAGCGCTACCCCGCCAGCCTGTTGACCGACGGCATCGTGGCTTACATCGCCCACTACCAGCGGCACGACGGCACATGGTGGTTTGGCGGCGTTGCCCGCGCGCCGCTGGAAGAGGGCGCGATGTCGCGGACCGCGATGTCTATCCGCGTGCTGCAGGTGTTCGGCTCGCCGGCCATGAAGGCGGATCTGGAACCGAGGATTGCGCGCGCGGTCACTTATCTGGCGAACAACAAAGCGGCCACCAACGACGAGGCGGCGATGCAGATTCTGGGCCTCGAATGGGCGGGCGGGAATGCGGCCAAGGTGAGCGCCCTGGGGAAGGCATTGGCTGGCGCGCAGCACGCCGATGGCGGATGGAGCCAGAATGCCAACCTGGCGAGCGACGCCTTCGCCACGGGTGAGGCGCTGTACGCGTTGCAAGAGGCGGGCGCGCTGGCGGCGTCGGATGCGGCTTATCGGAAGGGCGTGAAGTTCCTCATGGACACGCAATGCGCCGATGGATCCTGGTACGTGCGCAGCCGGGCGCCGAAGTTCCAGCCCTATTTCCAGAGCGGGTTCCCGCACGATCACGACCAGTGGATTTCCTCCGCTGCCACATCCTGGGCGGTCCGGGCATTGGTTCCGGCCGTCGAAAACGAAAAGAGAGCATCCCGATGAAGAAGACGATTGCGTTACTGATTGGATCGGCGTGGGCGCTGTGCGCCGCCGACATGACCATTGCCACGCTCTACGATTCGCAGTTCAAGATAGCCGAAAGCGAGGTGGTGTCGCTGGCGGAAGCCATGCCGGACGCGGCCTACAACTTCGCACCCACGCAGGGCGCCTTCGAGAAAGTGCGCACCTTCGGCGAACAGGTGAAGCACATCGCCACGGTGATCTACATGGCCGGGGCGGCGGCGGCCAAGGAGAAGCCACCGCTGGATCTGGGCACGGGCGAGGGCGGCCCGGCATCAATCAAGAACAAGGCGCAGACGGTGCAATACCTGAAGGACGCGTTCGCTTACGGGCACACGGTGATTTCCAGGCTGACGGCGGAAAATCAGCTCGAAATGGTGCCGGCGCCGTTCCCTGGAATGCCGCCGATGGCGCGCGGAGGCATCGCCAATCTGACCATCTGGCACTCCTTCGACCACTACGGACAGATGGCCGTGTACGCGCGCATGAACGGCGTGATTCCGCCGGCCAGCGCTCCGCCGCCGGCGGCGGTGGGGAAGAAGAAGAAGTAGCGGCGCGAGGGCGCCAACCTATCGGCGGGCCCAATTCAGACGCATGCGATCCTGACCGTCGGTGGCTTCCAGGGTGACGCTGTTGACTTGCTGCTTGTCGTCCACGGAGATCCACATGGGACCGCGCAGGCGGCGGTCGTCGCTCATCACGTCGGCTTTCCACCGGCCGCCTTCGTTGGCCTGAATCTGGCCGGAGAAGGCGATGGGGCGGCCCCGGCCGCGTTCGCCGGTGCGGAACGATGCCACCAGCTTGCCGCCGCGATCGATTTCGATGGTGACTTCGCCCAACCCCATCTCGCCCGAGTTGTTCATGGTTGCCGTGCCGCTGCCGTTGCCGCGATAGCTCACGGAATTATTCCAACTGAAGCCCCCAGTGGCGGGCGGGCGGTCGAAGTTGTCGTCACGGCGCGTGGGCGGGCGTTCGTTGGTGCTGGTGCGGCCGTAATCGCTGCCGGTCATCGCCCAACTCAGGCGGAAGTGATAGCGCCCTTCGCCGCCGGCGGTGTCGCGGATGCGTACAATGGCGGCGAAGTTGTTGCGGCGCGAGGGTTCGGCCACCAGGCGAATCTCATTGCGGCTCTCCACCACCTGGAAGTTGAAGCCCGCGACGTCATGGTCGGGCAGCGGAGCGTTGCATTCGCTGCCATCGTCGCGCGGGTCGCGCCCGGAGAGCGTATGGATGGCGACCAGATCGCCGCGCACCGTCACTTCCACCTCGTGATCCACCTGCAGGCGAATATCGCATTGCCCCTTGCCGGCGGGCACGTCGTCGCGCGCCATGCGGCGGGCCTGAAAGTGCGTGTCGGCCAGCGCGGGAAGAGCGGCGCAAAGCATCAGCAGTGCCGCGCGGTAGCGGCCCGTGGCGGAAAGTTTCATTATCCCCAGCATAGCGCTACCTTCGATGTCCCCTGTTAAACTAAAGAAAGCACACCCCCTATGACCAAACCCCAGGAGCGTCGACAGGCGCTCGGAGACAGCCTGGAACAACGTGTACTCGTCCTCGACGGGGCCATGGGCACCATGATCCATCAGGCGCCCCTTGCCATCGAGACCGACTACCTGGGGCGGGAAAACTGTCCGGAAATCCTCAACGTTACGCGGCCCGACGTCATCCAGGACATCCATCGCCAATATCTGGAAGCCGGCGCGGACATCATTGAGACCAACACCTTCGGGGGCACGCGCATCGCGCTCGCCGATAATCATCTGGAAGACCGCGCCTACGAGCTGAACTTCGCCGCCGCCAAACTGGCGCGCGAGATTGCCGACCAATATTCCACCGCCGCGCAGCCGCGCTTCGTTGCCGGTTCCATCGGGCCCACCAACAAAGATCTCAACATCACCGGCACCACCACGTTTGCCGAGCTTCGCGCCGATTACTATCTGCAAGCCAAAGGCCTCATCGAGGGCGGGGCCGACTATCTGCTGATCGAGACCTGCTTCGACACGGGCAGCCTCAAGGCGGGGCTGGTAGCGGTGGAACAATTGGGGCGCGATCTCGGAATTGCGATCCCGGTGGTGGCGAGTGTGACCATCGAGCGCACCGGCACCATGCTGGGCGGGCAACCCATCGACGCGCTCTACGCTTCCATCGAGAATCACGACCTGCTGGGCGTGGGCATGAACTGTGCCACGGGTCCGGACCTGATGACCGACCACATACGGACCCTCCACGAGATGTCGCGGCACCGCATCTCATGCTACCCGAATGCGGGCTTGCCGAACTCCGAAGGGAAGTTCGGCGAGACGCCCGAATCGCTGGCGGCGCAACTGGAGAAGTTCGCCGACCGCGGCTGGCTGAATTTCGTGGGCGGCTGCTGCGGCACCACGCCGGCGCACATCCGCGCCATCGCGCGGATGATCCAGGGCAAGCGTCCGCGGGCGCTGCCGGAGCGTAAGCATCGCGCCTATTATTCGGGTATCGAACTGGTGGAGGCCGAGGAAAGCAACCGGCCGCTATTGGTGGGCGAACGCACCAACGTCATCGGCTCGCGCCTCTTCAAAAACCTGGTGGCCGCCGAAAAGTGGGAAGAGGCCACCGACATCGCGCGGCGCCAGGTGCGCAACGGCGCGCACATCATCGACGTCTGCCTGCAGAGCACGGACCGCGAAGAAATCGACGACATCCCGCCCTTCTACGAAAAGCTCATCCGCAAGATCAAAGCGCCCATCATGATCGATACCACCGACCCCAAAGCGGTGGAACTGGCGCTCACCTACTGCCAGGGTAAGGCCATCGTCAACTCGGTCAACCTGGAGGATGGCGAGGAGAAATTCGAACGCCTGTGCCCCATCGCACGGCGCTTCGGCGCGGCGCTGGTGGTGGGGTCCATCGACGAAGACAAATTGCAGGCGCAGGCCTTCACCCGCGAGCGCAAACTGTCCGTGGCGCAACGCAGCGTGCAATTGCTCACCGAAAAATACGGCATTCCGGCGGAGGACATCGTCATCGACCCGCTGGTGTTCCCCTGCGCCACCGGCGACGCCAACTACATCGGCGGCGCGGTGGAGACCATCGAAGGCATACGGCTGGTGAAGCAGAACATCCCCTACGTGAAAACCGTGCTCGGGATTTCCAACATCAGCTTCGGGCTGCCGGCGTCGGCGCGCGAAGTGGTCAACTCGGTCTTCCTCTACCATTGCACCAAGGCGGGCCTCGATCTCGCCATCGTCAACGCGGAAAAACTGGAGCGCTTCGCGTCGCTGCCCGAAGAAGAGCGCCGGCTGGCCGAGCACCTGCTGTTCAACACGCCGCCGGCCGATGCGGAAGACGAGGCGCTGCGCACGGCACCGGAGGATTGGCGGGCGCAGACCGCGGAGCAGAAGGCGGCCATCAATCAGTTCCACATCGCTCGAATCGCCGAGCATTTCCGCCAGACCGGGGCGCGCGTCAAACAGCACGCCGAGGATCTGCCGCTCGATCGACGCCTGGCCAACTACATCATCGAAGGCACCAAGGACGGCCTGGTCGCCGACCTGGACCGCAAGCGGGCCGAGGGCGCCGCGCCGCTCGAGATCATCAACGGACCGCTGATGGGCGGCATGAGCGAGGTAGGCCGCCTGTTCAACAACAACGAGCTGATCGTGGCCGAGGTGCTGCAATCGGCCGAAGCCATGAAGGCGGCGGTCAACCACCTCGAGCAGTTCATGGAGAAGGCCGACACGGCGGCGCGCGGCAAGGTGATTCTGGCCACGGTGAAGGGCGACGTGCACGATATCGGCAAGAACCTGGTGGAGATCATCCTGGCCAACAATGGCTACGCAGTGGTCAACCTGGGCATCAAGGTGCCGCCCGATGTGTTGATTCAGGCATGCCTGGAGCATCGCCCCGACGCCATCGGCTTGTCCGGGCTGCTCGTCAAGAGCACCCAGCAGATGGTGGTCACGGCTGCCGACCTGAAGGCGGCGGGAATCGCCGCACCCATCCTGGTGGGCGGCGCGGCGCTCTCCGAAAAATTCACGCGCACCAAAATCGCGCCGGCCTACGGTGAAGCGGTGTGCTACGCCAAGGACGCCATGACCGGGCTGAGCCTGATGAATCGCCTGATGGACCCGGCGGAACGCGCGGCCACGCTGGCCGGCCACACATTCACCGAGGCGCCCGCGGCAGTGGAGGCCGCCGTGGAACCGCTCGCGCCCGTGACCACGCGGCGCAGCCGCAAGGTGCGCACGGATTTGCCCATCCCGCCGGCGCCGTACCTGGATCGCAGGGTGCGCGACGTGCCCAACCTGGCGGAGGTGTGGAGCTACATCAATCCGTTCATGATCTACGGGCGGCATCTGGGGTACAAGGGCAATTTCGAGAAGGCGCTATCCGAGCACGAAGAAAAGGCCCTGGAACTGTTCCACAACGTGGAAGAGGTCAAGCACGAGGCCGCCGGCTTCATGAAGGTGAAGGCGGTGTGGCAGTTCTTCGAAGCCGGGCGCGACGGCAATTCGATCCACCTGTTCGCGCCGGCGGGCGTGGCGCCGATTCATACCTTCCGCTTTGGCCGCCAGCGGCGCGAAGATGGCCTCTGCCTGAGCGACTACATCCTGGAAAGCGAGGAAGGCAGGCGCGATCATCTGGCGCTCATGGTGGTGACGGCGGGCGCGGGCATCCGCGAGAAGAGCGAGGAGTGGAAAAAAGCGGGCGCGTTCTTCAAAGCGCACGCGATCCAGGCGCTGGCCATCGAAACCGCCGAGGCCACGGCGGAGTGGCTGCACCGCCGCATCCGCGAGGATTGGGGCTTCCCCGACGCGCCCACGGTCACCATGCACGATCGCTTCACCTCCAAATATCACGGCAAGCGCTACAGCTTCGGCTACCCGGCGTGTCCCAACCTGGACGATCAGCAGGGCGTGTTCAAACTGCTCCGCCCCGAAGATATCGGCGTGCAATTGACCGAAGGCATGATGATGGAGCCGGAAGCCAGCGTGAGCGCCATCGTGTTCCACCATCCCGATTGCGCTTATTTCACGGCGGATGAAGGGGAGACGGTGCTCTCGGTATAGGCGATGCCCAGTTGGGAGGCCGATCAATACCTCAGATTCGCCGCGGAGCCATGCTACCGCACGGACCAGTCGCTGCCAGGATATCCAGGTCGCCGGGCCAAGTTGGGGGTGGTTGGCTGTGGGTTCGAGTCCTACCTGGGGAGCCAGATCTTCCTCTGTTGATAACACTCGGCTTTATTCGCGGTTGGACCGGCAAAGCCTTTGTTTTTAGGTTCGAATCCTGGCTGGCCTAAGCCCTCCTGGAGACGAAGTGGCCACGACAGACTACCGAGGTTTTCAGCTCACACGCCATCACTTCCAAGTTGCCCATTATTCGGAACCAATGGCCAAAGTTCGGAGTTCGTCATGTCGCAAGCCGGCGATCCACTGTCCCCCCGGACAGGAACTCATCGCCTTCAGTGTCGGAAAGGCGCACGGAATGCACGAAGAAGCGCGAGTCGGGCTCACTTCTCCTCAATCCGGTACAGATGCGTCCGCGTCCGCAGGTAAAACGCCTTCCCCGCAATCGCCGGTGACGCCATAAATCCCTCGTCCAGGCGATTCTCCCCCGCTTGGTCAAACACCCGGCCGGGGTTGAGCACTGTCGTCTTTCCGTCCTCACTGAAGAACCACAGCCGGCCATCCGCGTACACAGGTGATGCCGAGTACTCCCCGCCAATCCGCTGCCGCCATACCTCTTCCCCGGTATTGGCATCGATACAACTGGCAATGCCCGTGTCAGCGATCATATAGATCGCGTCATCCACCAATAGAATGGACGGCTTATTCGAAACGCTCCGCTTCACCTTCCACACCACATGGCTGTCGGTAATCAATCCCTCGCCGCCTGTGCGCACCGCGAACAACTGCCCGACCGAAAAGCCCGTCGGATAGAAAATCATCCCGTGGCCAATTACCGGACGCGTGCTCGCTGAATGCTGGCCACGCTCTTCCACCCGCCATAGTTCCTTCCCAGTGAACGGATCGTACGAATACGCCGCCTGCGCCCCCAGGCTGATCATCTCCCAACGCCCGTTGATCCGCTCGACATGCGGAGTCGAAAACGCCTTGCGCAGATCGCCGTCGGCGGCCGGCTTCCCATTCTTGTCCAGATCCTGGAAATCGATCGACCGCTTGGTTTGCCACACCGTCTTCCCTGTGTTCTTGTCGAGTGCCATCACGAACTGGTGGTCGCTACCATCGAAGTGCATCAGCAGTAGGTTGCGGAACAGGATCGGCGACGATCCGGCTCCGCGGAAGTGGTTGCACTCGATGTCGCGCCGTTCCCACAAAACCCGGAACGTCTTTGTGTCAACGCAAGCCGTGCCCGCAGCCCCGAAAGTGACGTAGACTCGTCCTTCTTCGATCACCGGTGTAGGCGAAGCAGGCGTGTTAAACGGATGCACGTACTGAGGCTGCGCGACGTCGAACAATTTCCAATCCCGGATAATCTTCCCGGTATCACGGTCAACGCACAGCGCAAACAACTCCCGTCCGTCCTTGCTCGCGGAGGTCAGCCAGATCTGCTTTCCATAGATGACAGGAGACGACCAACCCCGGTCGTGAATCGCGGTCTTCCAGATGACATTCTGTGTCTCACTCCAACGCAAAGGCAGGCTGCGCGCATCGGAATGCCCGGAGCCATCCGGTCCGCGAAACTGCGGCCAGTTCTCGCCTCCGCGCATCACCAGAAACGACTGCGTCAGCAGAAGGACGGCCAGGATCTTAGTGGTCATACGTTCTCACAAGATTATCGCACTCAATCGCGTACCATCTGAGTAGGCCGGGAAATGGATCGGGCGTAAAGGTTCTGCGGAATATTCTGATCTGCGGAGCCAGTTCGATTCAAACGGAACGGCCGGCCAGGCCGAAATGAGGCGCTGCGGCGAGCATGTGCCGGTCATTAGTCCAGATTTCGGTGAACCCCGAATCCGCGGCAGTCACCAGGTGGATCGCGTCGAAAGTGCGCAGATAACACGCCGGCGGCAGGGCGCGAGTCACCGCCTCGACCCGGCGCAGGAGCCGCTCGGTCACCGGTATTGCCGTGATCACCCCATTGCTCAAATCGTCAAGGAACAGATCCCGCCTTACCACGGCGTCAGCCGGAGTGGTTGGTCCCCAGCGAACCTTGCGATGCGCCAGACAAGCCATCTCGGCAATGCAAATCGCGGAAGAAGAAAGGCCGTCCGAACGCCGCGCCAGTGCCCGGACCGACCTTCCATCGGGCTCGTTCCAGTAGCACTTGCCAAGGTAGGCGGTGTCGAAATACAATCTCAAGTTCGGTCTTGCTCCAGGATCAGTCCGCTATCGAGTGTTTCCGGCCCACTCATGATCAGGGCTTCCCGGTCTGGCATGCGGGGGGCGGGCCGGTGCGAGATGGGACGAATCTCGGCGACAGGAATGCCACGCTTTTCTATAATGAAGGATTCGCCCTCTGCCACCTGGCGTACGATCTCGCTGGTCTTTAGATGGAGCTCACGGACCGTAGAGGACTTCATGTGACACATTGTAACACATCCCTTGGTTTGCTAAGAGCCAATGCCCCGGCGCCCACCGTGACCATGCATGATCGCTTCACGTCGAAGTATCACGGCAAGCGCTACAGCTTCGGCTACCCGGCGTGTCCCAACCTGGACGATCAGCAGGGCGTGTTCAAACTGCTTCGCCCCGAAGATATCGGCGTGCAATTGACGGAAGGCATGATGATGGAGCCGGAGGCCAGCGTCAGCGCCATCGTGTTCCACCATCCCGATTGCGCCTATTTCACGGCGGACGAAGGGGAGAGCGGGGCGGCGGCGTAGAGGATGCCCACTTGGGAAGCCGATCAATACCTCAGATTCGCCGCGGAGCGTACGCGGCCATGCCGGGATCTGGCGGCCCGGGTCGCCATCGAAAGCCCGCGGCGCGTGATCGACCTCGGGTGCGGACCGGGAAACAGCACGGAAGTCCTGGCCGCGCGCTGGCCGAAAGCCGAAGTCACCGGCCTGGACAGTTCGCCCAAGATGATTGAGCGGGCCACAGCCACTCATCCCGGTTGGCGCTGGGCCGCCTGCGAGATCGCGGAGTGGTCGCAAGGCGAGGACGCCTTCGACGTGGTCTTCTCCAATGCCGCGCTACAGTGGGTGCCGGACCACCCGGGCCTGTTCCCGCGGCTCATGGCGCGCGTCGCCGCCGGCGGCGCCCTCGCCATCCAAATGCCGGGCAACTATGACGCGGAGGCACACCGCCTGATGCGTGCCGTGGCCGCGCACTTCGCCGACACGGAGAACGTCGCTGAATGGTTCACTCATGGGATGGAGTTTTACTATGACCTGCTGGCGCCGCGGGCGACACGCGTCGACCTGTGGGCCACCGAATATTTCCACGTGATGGATGGCCCCGAGGCGATTGTCGAGTGGTACAAGGGTTCCGGCATGCGCCCGTTTCTGGATGCGCTCCCCGGCGAGAGAGATCGCGAACGCTTCACCGCGGAGTATCTTGCGGCGATTCGCCGGGGCTACCCCGCCCGCCCCGACGGAAGCGTCCTGTTCCCATTCCGCCGTCTTTTCATCGTGGCGTACCGGTAGCGCGCGTTGCCCGACCTCACGCTACACGGCCTCTTTATCTGCTAAAGCGGCTATCCGTTTGACTCAGGTAATCGCTCTGGCAGCGAGAGCGGTGGGGCGGTCCCCCTGGACCGCGCGGGACGCCCCGTCCCGCCTCCGGAAGCGGAGGCAGGGGCCTCCGCGCGGGCGAGGGCGCCCGCCCTACCATTGCCTCGCCCGCTTTCAGCGCTGCGCAAGCGGCAGGTCAGTCTGGCCATTGAGGGCGCGTTTGACCCTTACCCGTCACCTCGTTCAGTTGTCGAGGCCGCGCGCCGCGAGAGAGATCATTCAAGATCCATCGCCGCCTTCAGTGCCCCCTCGACTTCCCTTAGAAGCTCGGGCGGCAGAGTGCCGGCTTTCCTGGTCAACTTGGCGCGGTCGAGGGTGGTCACCTGATGGCACACCGCCAAACTCGCTTTCGGCAGACCGGTGGAGCCGCCAGACAATTCAACGACGGTCGGTCCACGTTTGCCCTGCGATGCGGAGATCGATATCGGGACAACAATGACAGACCTCCATCCGGGAGTCTGGTTGAAGCCGTCATGAGACACCACAATTACGGGGCGCCGTCCCGTCTGCTCGGATCCCGGCCGCGGAACCAGATCGGCCCAATAAACCTCGCCCCGTTTCATTTCGTTGTCCTACCAGTCTTCACCAGATGCTCGATTCCGGCCGCCTCCAGATCGGGGTCGAGATCGAGATCCGTGCCCGCCGTTTCCGCCGCGTAGGCCGCGATCCGATCGTGCCTTGCCTTGCGGAACTGTTGCCGCAGCCACCAGTCGATGGCCTCGCGGGCGAGCGCGGTCGCGGGCACCTGTGCCCGTTCGGCCTCCGCACGGAGTTGGGTGTAGGTCTGCTCCGGCAGTGGCAGGTGAAAGTTCTTCATGTCCTCGCTCCCTCTTTTGATTATGCCACGATTTCCTGGCAGGATTTGATGCCATGAATCATGGTCATCGTCTTTGGCACGGGCGGAGAGGTGGTTGGAAACCACCCTTCATGCGTTTCGCATAACCTGACGATACAATATGGGTGAATGAGCACCTCTCAGCGCATCAGAGAGCGTCGCGACGAGATCCTGCGGGTGGCCGCCCGCCACGGCGCGGGCAATGTCCGGCTTTTCGGTTCGGTGGCTCGCGGGGAAGACACGCTCGATAGCGATGTGGACCTCCTTGTCGACGTCACCGGTGCGACAACGCCGTGGTTTCCGGGTAGCCTGGTCGCCGACCTCGAGCAACTCCTGGGACGGCGCGTACAGGTGGTGATTCGCCGCTCGCTGAGCCCTCTGATCCGCGACACAGTTCTCCGGGAAGCCGTGCCGTTGTGAAATCGCAGCGTGCGTACGTCCAACATGTCATCGACTGCATCGGCAGAATCGCTGAGGATTCGGCGCCGGGCCGGGATGTTGTGTTTGCCTCGCGCACGCTCCAGGACGCTATCGTCCGCAACCTCCAGGTTCTGTGCGAGTCGACACAGCGGATCGACGAACTCCACAAGGAGCGGCACCCGGAAATCGACTGGTCGTCGATAGCCGGCATGCGAAACGTCCTGGTGCACGACTATTTTGAAGTGGACTTTGAGACAGTCTGGGATATTGTCACACGAGATCTCGCTCCGCTCGAGAAGGCAATGCGTGCCATCCTTACTGCATTGGGCTGAGGTAGGCTCCTCCCATGAAATGATAGCCGTGGGCCCATGTTACGATAGATACTTGTCAGGTCTCGGGCTTCGTGCAACGGACGGCTGCAAACCCCGCCAGGTCCGGAAGGAAGCAACGGTAGTGGTGCGGTTCGTGTGCCGCGGATTACCCGGGGCCTGGCATAATCGTCCGCGCGGCATACGGATACCCACCCCATGTACCAGGTAATCGCCAGAAAGTACCGCCCACAATCCTTTGCCGACGTGGTCAATCAGGAACACGTCAAGAACACGCTGGAAAACGCCATCGCGGGGAACCGCATCGCCCATGGCTACATTTTTTCCGGCCAGCGCGGCACCGGCAAGACCACCATCGCGCGCATTCTGGCGCGCTGCCTCAACTGCATCCAGGGACCCACCGCCACGCCCTGCGGCGAGTGCGCCAGTTGCAAGGAGATCACCGCCGGCGGCACCGTGGACGTCATCGAAATCGACGCCGCCAGTAATCGCGGCATCAATGAGATGCGCGAGTTGCGCGAAAACGTCCGCTACCAGCCGGCGCGCGACCGCTACAAGATTTTCATCATCGACGAAGCCCACCAGATCACCAACGAGGCCTTCAACGCGCTGCTCAAAACCATCGAAGAGCCGCCGCCATGGGCCGTTTTCGTGCTCTGCACCACGGAAGCGCACAAGATTCCGGCCACCATTGCGTCGCGCTGCCAGCACTTCAGTTTCCGCAGCGTGGATTTCGAGGACCTGATCCAGCGCATGGCGTGGATTTGCCGGCAGGAAGGCATCGAGGCCGATGCGGAAGCGCTGGCCATCCTGGCCGCCGCCGGCGAAGGCAGCGTGCGCGATTCGCTCTCCGCGCTGGACCAGGCAATCGCCTGCTGCGGCGACAAACTGCACGCCGCGGAGGTGCGCGCGCTGCTCGGCGCGTTCTCCCTGGAATCGCTGGAAAAGGTCACGCAAGCGCTGGCCGCCGGCGACTCGCGCAGCATGTTGGAAGTGGTGGACGAACTGGAGCGCAACGGGCACAACCTGCAGCATTTCAGCCGCGAGCTCTCGCGCTACTTCCGCAATCTGCTGGTCACGCGCGTCGCCGGCGCCGATACGCGCCTGGTGGCTGCCAGCGCCGCGCAGCGCGAGAAACTGGCCGCCATCGCCGCCGGCTTCAGCGAAGAAGACCTGACGCGCTACCTGCAACTCTCGCTCGATCTCTTCCGCGATCTGCAATATTCCCTGCAACCCCGCTTCCACCTGGAGATCGGCCTCGTCCGCCTGGTGCAGGCCGGCCGCCTGCTGCCCATCGAGCAAGCCCTGGCGGGTCTCGGCGGGACTGCCCGAACCGCGGCGCCTTCCGCGCCTTCTTCCGCTAACCAGGCGGCTCCGGCGCAAGCGCCCCGGACTGCGGCGCCGCCTCCCGCCGCCCCGCCGCGCGCGGCCGGCCCTTCACCTTTCGAACGGGATCGCGCCAAAAAGGCCGTCATGCGGCCGCCCGAACCACAATCCTCCGGCGCCAACGCGCTCGCGCCGCAAGCCGAAGCGCCTCCCATGACCGCGGGCGACCCGCGCCAGCGGCTGCACGCCTGGCTGCACGAAAAGGGCAACGCCCACCTGGCCGACGCGGTGGAGAATTCAGCCCTCACCATCACCAACGGGGACCTCAATGTGGTGGCGCCGAAATCCTACGCGCTATATTTCAAGGATCCCGGCTTCGACGAGGCCGTCAGGGAAGTCTTCGGCCGTCCGCTGCGCCTGAAACTCATCACCGGCGAGGCCGCCGCCGGGCCGGCGCCCATCAACCTCGCCGCTTCGCCCAAAGCCGAAGCCGAGGACGAAGTCACCGGCCGCGCCCTGGCCAACCCGGAAGTGCGCCGCTTCCGCGAAGTCTTCGGCGGCGAAGTACGCAAAATTCGCAACCTGAAGGAGTAGATACGTGAAACTACCCGGCAATATGCAGCAGATGATGCGCCAGGCGCAGCAGATGCAAGAGAAGATGCAGCAGGAGATCGCGCAGATCCGAGTCACGGCCACCGCCGGCGGCGGCATGGTCGCGGTAGGCATGGACGGCCAGAAGAACCTGCTGAGCGTCAAAATCGACCCGGAAGTGGCGGGCGACGTGGAGATGTTGCAGGACATGATCCTGGCCGCCTGCGGCGAAGCCGTCAAACAGGTGGAGGCGCAGATCCAGCAGAAGATGGGCGGCATGCTGGGCGGGATGGGACTTCCCCCCGGCATGTTCTAAACCATGCCGGATTTCGCCGAACCGCTCGCGCGGCTGATCGCCGAATTCAAGCGCCTGCCCGGCATCGGCCAGAAGTCGGCGCAGCGCCTCGCGTTCCACGTGCTGCGCGCCAGCCGCGACGACGCCGAGCACCTCTCGCAGGCCATCCTGGACGTTAAGGATAAGCTCGGCCTGTGCCGCATCTGCAACAACATCGCCGATAGCGAACTGTGCCAGTACTGTAGCGACAGCAACCGCGACCCGAAGGTAGTCTGCGTGGTGGAGGAGCCGCACAACATTATCGGCATCGAAACCACGCGCGAGTTTCAAGGGCGGTACCACGTGCTGCACGGTTCGCTCTCGCCCTTGCGCGGACTGGGTCCGGAATCGCTCAAGATCAAGGGTCTGGTGGAACGCATCGGGCAGGGCGAGATTCAGGAAGTGATCGTGGCCACCAACCCCACGGTGGAAGGCGAGGCCACCGCGGTCTACCTGGCGCGCCTGCTCAAACCGCTGGGCGTGAAAGTGATGCGCATTGCCATGGGCGTCCCCGTAGGCAGCGATTTGGAATTCGCCGACGAAGTCACCATGTCGAAAGCCATGGAAGGCCGCCGCGAGATGTAAGCCTTCCGCCAAGGCCTTCCGCGAAGGCTGGACATTTCGGACGGGTTGGTGTCAAATAGAACACGTCCGCGCTTCCCATGCGGACACATGGTGGCAATTTCTTATGGGGAATTTGGCAGACGTGCTCGGCGGGTTCGGCGCTCGCGCGAATGACCTCTTACGAGATACCCGGAAGTTCACCCTTTCTCTCAATAACGTCATCCCGTACAGCCCGGTAACCTGGAACTACAAAATGCTGGACCCGATACCGTTCTCCCGGCCCATGTTGCGGCTGGAGAGCGAATTGAAGTCCCTGTCGAAAAGCATCGCGGACGCCCGGAACAATCCGGAGGCGCTCGCGCTGGAGCGGTTGTTCGAGAAGGTGGAACCCGCCTTCCGAGTGGTGTTCGACGAGCGCAAGAACGACTTCCTGCCGGCGGATGCGATCAGCCTCTATCACGAGCAGCAGCAGGTCCTGATCTTCACTTACACGGGCAGGACATCGCGCTTCGTCCGGTCGTCTTATCAGGATATCTTTCTACGCCAGTTGGCCAGATATCGAAGGGATCTTCCGCAACTATCACGCCTTGCTGGTCGACTTACACGATGCCCTTGCCCGGGAGCCTCTGGGACTGCCCACTTATGAGGGCATTCCGCCTCGCCGGATTGCCCGCACCGGCGCCGGAGTGGGATCGGATTTCGTCGCGGGCATGCGAGAGATGCCGGGCCTCGAAGACTCGCAGCGGGACCAGATTCTCTCCCTGCGCGACGCCGATGGAAGCGCCGAAAGCGAGTTGTACCGCAGGCTGTCCGCCTCGCGGGACTGGGGCCGCGAGCTCGCCCATGTGGTGGCGTTCATGCATCAGCACAACCAGGACCCGCTCACCAGATACAAGGTCTTTGAAGCCGGGCTCCAGGGGGAGCTTGAGCCCGTCGAGATCGAGGAGGCATCGAGCGATCAAGTCATCGATCAGGAGGAGAATGTGGCCCGCCTTCGGACGCTGCTCTCGGCGTTCGTGAAAGGCAGCCACATGCCTTTCACCCTCCTGGAAGGTGAAGGCGGCGTGGGCAAGACGCTCTCGCTCCAGGCGCTCGTCCGTGAGATCGATGGTTTAAAGCTCGTCCTGATGTCTTCGGATTGTCTCGGTCAGATCAGGCAGTACGCGCAACGCATGGCCGAGGAACCCTGGAGGACCGTACTGTATATCGACGATATGACCTTCGACCCGCGTCATTACGAGAGTTTCAAGACCGGAACGCAGGGCATGAAGCGATTCTATGACAATGTCACGGTGATCGCGTCCGCCAACCCGGCATCATTGGCGCATCTCCCGCCGGACGTCCTGCGGCGATGGCCCATCCGAATCAAATATGGACGGCCCGATCTGGCCAATACCGCGACCTTGCGCAAGGTGTTCCGGGCAAATTGCGCCCGTGTCCGGATGGCCTACGACCCGCGTCTCGTGACCGCCTTCCGGAAACAGTACCAAGGCACGCTTGAGACGCTGGCGCCGTCCGCCGTGTATGATTACTTGCAGGAAATCAAAGCGACGCGGGGACTCTAGCCGCCAATCGGCGCCGCGGACCCTACCCGGCGCATGCCGATTGGTGCTACACCCATGTTGGGAGGTGTAAACACCATGGGTCTTCTCACGCGCGCATGGGTTTGGCTGGCGCTTTCCTCTTTGATCGCCGCCCAGGCGCAGACGCCCGCGACCTCGACGCAAACGTCTGCCGCCAGCGCCAACTTCGCCTACGTGTCCGACGACGGCTGCATCCTCAACGAAGTGATCGTGTTCGCCAACCGCACGACCGCGGTTAGGGCCAACGCCCCGCGGACCACGACGGAAGTCACTTACACCCGCTATCGGTACGATTATTGCGAGGATACCGATCTCGGCACGGACCTGGGCACCAGCTCGCACGCGGTATTCTCGGGAGACTTGAACCGGGCATCGCTCAATGCCACCATCAGCGGGCATACGGCCGCGGGTTCGGCGGTCACGGTGACGTTTGTGCTGATATGGGAAGGCAAGGGCGCCGTCACGCGCAAAACGGGCGGCCCGCAAAACGCTCCCGCCGCCGGCGCCAAGGCGATGCGCACCGAGAACCTGAACCGGGGCGCGGTGGTCACCGGGAGCATGGACGAGCGGGACATCTCCGACTCGGTAGTCGGCGCCAGCCTGCACACCACGCGCAAAACGAGTTCCTAGTCCAGTGCCGTGACCTGCAAAGGTGGGGCAGGCGCTTCCGCCTGCCAACTAATTTTTTCACACCAGGACCGCTCTCATCTGAGCCCCGAGCGTGAGCGAGGGGTCGTCTTGCCGCCATGCCCCGCCCCTCGCCGATTCCGCGTAAACTGTGGGCATGCGCAGACTCGCTCCCGTCGCGGCTCTCTTCCTGCTCGCCCTTCCCGCCATGGCCGCCCGCCAGATCGCCCTGGTCACCGATGGCGAACTCGCTCCCCCGGCCCGTCACGGACTGGCCAAACTGCAGGAAGCTCTGCGCGCCAAAGGCTTCGACATCACCTCCTCGGCCGCGCAAGCCGACTTCGTGATTCTCGCCGGCACCGGCCCCTCGGACGCGTTGCAGGGGTGGAACGTGCCCGCGCCCGCGGGCCGCGAGTCTCTCACCATCTGGCGCGGCCGCTACCGCGACAAGCCCGCCGTCGCCCTCCGCGGAGGTGACGCGCGCGGGCTCATGTACGCCGCGCTCGACACCGCCGGCCGCATCGCCTGGAGCTCCGGCGACCCTTTCCAATATGTCCGCAACACCACCGAGAAGCCCTACCTCGCCGAACGCGGCATCTCCATCTACACCATGCAGCGCGCTTACTTTGAGACCCGCCTGTACGACGAAGCGCATTGGAAGCGCTATTTCGACATGCTAGCCGCCGACCGCATCAACAGCTTCGTGGTCATCTTCGGATACGAAAACGGCGGCTTCATGGCCCCGCTATACCCCTTCTTTTTCGACGTGAAAGAGTTCCCCCAAGTCGAAATGGTGGGCCTCACCAAACCCCAGCAGGCGCGCAACACGGCGGCATTTCAAACCCTGATCCGCCTGGCGCACGAGCGCGGCATTGCCGTGACGGCCGGCATCTGGGACCACATCTATCGCGGCGGCGTGCAGGGCGGCGGCATCCCCGGCGCATCGCAGAATGCCGGCCGGCGCGTGCCCGGCCTGGTCTGGGGCGTCACCGCGGACAATCTCGGTGCCTACAACAAAGCGGCGCTCCGGCGCTTCCTCGAAGTCTTCCCCGATATCGACGCCATCCAGTTCCGCATGCACGACGAAAGCGGCCTCAAGAAGGAGGAGATCGAGCCGTTCTGGCACGAAGTCTTCAGCGACATCAAGCGGACCCACCCCAACCTGCGCCTCGACCTGCGCGCCAAGGGACTGCCCGACGCCGTCATCGACGACGCCCTCAACCTCGGCCTCAACGCCAAGATCAGCACCAAATATTGGATGGAGCAGATGGGTCTTCCCTTCCATCCCACCCACACCAATACCGAAGACCAGCGCAATCGCCGGCACAGTTACGCCGATCTCCTCCGCTATCCGCAGCGCTACCGCGTCCACTGGCAACTCTGGAGCGGCGGCACCACCCGCCTGCTGCTCTGGGGCGACCCCGACTACGTCCGCCGCTTCGCCTCCACCGCGCGGCTCTACGATGGCGACTCCTTCGAGATCAACGAAATGCTCGCCACCAAAATGCTCGGCGAGCCGCATGACGAAAAGCCGCTCGAAATCCTCAACCCCGCCTACCGCTTCTACGATTACGAATTCGAGCGCTACTGGCAGTTCTACCGCCTATGGGGCCGGCTGACCTACAACCCCGCGACCCCCGCCGAGGTCTGGGAGCACGAATTCACCACCCGTTTCGGAGCGCAGGCCGGCGCGCCCGTCAGCCAGGCGCTCGCCCTCGCCAGCCGCGTCCTGCCGCACATCGTGGCCGCCAGCTACCGCTACCAGAATTTCCCCACCACCCGCGGATGGGCGGAGATGAACCGCCAGGGCAGCCTCCCCGAATACGCGGGCGAAGAGGGCAGCGACATCCAGCAGTTCCTCAACGTGCGCGACGAAGCCCGCGCCATCGTCGAGGGCAGCGACACCGCCATGCGCCGTCCCGAAGAGACCAGCCGCTGGTTCGCGCAGACCGCCGACGCCATCCTGGCCCAGGTCGCGCTGGCGGAAAAGGCTGCCGGCAGCGGCGCGGGCAAGGAATTCCGCACCACCATCACCGACTTGAAAATCCTCGCCGGCCTGGCGCGCTATCACTCCCAGCGCCTGCCCGCCGGCGTCTGCTACAACCTCTACAAAGAAACCGGCGATCTCGCGTCCTTCGATGAAGCCATCGCGTACGAGAAATGTGCGCTCGATGCCTGGGACCAGATCGTCGCCGCCGCCGGCGATGTGTATAGCGAGAATCTGGCCTTCGGCGCCCATGCCGTCGGCTTCAGCCGCCACTGGAAAGAGGAGCGGCAGATTCTGGCGCACAACTTTGAACAGTTGCAGGCCGAACGCCAAAAAGCGGTTGCCAAGCCGGGAGCCCGTCATTTCGCCCTGCACGCCGCCGTAGACGCGCCGCCCTCCGCCCGCATGTTGCCGATAAGACCGGGCCTCGAAGTGGCCGCGCAAGTGACCGCGCCCGGCGGCGTGAAGTGGGTCCGCCTGCGCTATCGCCACGCCACCCAATACGAGGATTACCAGACGGCCGAAATGACGCTGGATGCGAAGACGGGCAACTACACGGCGCGCATTCCGGCGGCGTTTGCCGACCTCAAGTGGGACCTCATGTACTTCGTCGAAGTAGTCGACCAGAAGGGCGCCGGCCGCATGTTCCCCGACCTCGAAGTAGAGACGCCGTACGTAGTGGTACCGATGCCACGGTAGCGCAGCCTTCAGGCTGCCATGACCCCATTCTTGGGGGCATTCTTACTCACCCCAGAATCGCGAGCGCGCCTTCCCGCAGCCCCGCCGCCGTCACCCCGGCGATCTTCACCTCGATCAGCGCGTTCGCTTCCCGTCCCGCCGCCAGTTCCACCTTCAGGTAGTTCTCCGTCAGCGCGATACCGCTCTCCGCCAGGGTCACCGCCGAAAGCGTGCGCCCCACCATGCGTTCGCGGAACGCCAGATTCCTGGCCGCCGCCAACTCGCGCAGCACGCGATTGCGCTCCTTGCGCACCGCCATGGGCACCTGCACCGCCTCCGCCGCCGCCGGCGTGCCCGGCCGCTCCGAGTAGGTGAACACGTGCAGGTAAGTGAATGGCATCGCCGCCATGAATTGCCGGCTCTCTTCGAACTCGGCGTCGGTCTCCCCCGGAAAGCCCACCATGACGTCGGCGCCGATGGCGGCGTCCGGCATCAGCGCGCGCGCCTTCTGCACCCGGTCCGCATAGTGCCGCGGACGGTACTTGCGATGCATGCGGCGCAGCGTCCGGTCGCACCCGCTTTGCAGCGGCGCGTGCACGTGCGCGGCGATGCGCGGCGAGTCCGCCATCAACTGCAGCAGGTCGTCGGAGAAGTCCATGGGCTCGACGGAGCTGAGGCGCAGCCGCTCGATATCGGTCTCCGCCAGCAGGCGGCGCACCAGGTCGGCGAGCCGCATCTTGCTGCCCGCCTCCCGGCCCCATCGCCCCAGATTGATGCCGCTGAGTACGATCTCCCGATAGCGCCGGGCCAGCCCGCGCACCTGTTCCGTCACCTCTTCGGCGGGCGCGCTGCGGCTGCGCCCGCGCACGAACGGAATAATACAAAACGAGCACCGATTGTTGCAGCCATCCTGAATCTTCAGATTGGGGCGCGTGCGGTCGCCGGCGGCGTCTTCCACCGGCGCCGACAGAAAATCGCGCTGTTCGAAAATATCGCCGATGTGAATGTTGCCGTGGTAGGGCGCCGCCGTCACAATCTCCGCGATCTGCGTCTTGTGCGAGTTGCCCACCACCCACTCGACCCCGGCCATCGACGCCAATTCCTCCGGCGCGCGCTGCGCATAACAGCCCGTCACCAGGATCCGCGCCTCCGGGTTCTCGCGGTGCACCCGCCGGATGGTCTGCCGCACGTCGTCATCCGCCGACGAGGTGACCGTGCACGTGTTGAGCACCACCAGATCCGCGCCGGAGCGCTCGCCGGACGATGCCAGCCCCTTGCCCGCCAGCAACAATTCCAAAGCGGCCCCGTCGGCCTGTGTGGCCCGGCACCCAAAGTTTTGAACGAAGAACTTCTCCACTACTATCTATGTTGGCACACTGTGGGACAGGCCTCCTGGCCTGTTGGGATGGGCGTTCCGCCCGCGAAACTTCATGAAAAATGGTGGACCCGGCAAGGTGGGGCAGGCGGGGTACCCTCTGGGTCCGCCTGCCAACTCTTCGGTGTGGTCTTTCGACCCCGTCTCTTTGTGGTCAGAGCCGCGACCGTTAGGGAGCGGTCGCTACACCGTGATCGCGTGATCCGCCGGCGCATCCTCGCCGCGCCAGATGCGGCGCGACGTCCAATCTTCCGCCGGCTTGCTCCAGAACGCATCCGCAGGGCCCAATCCCAAGGGCGGAAACACGCCCGCGCAAAGATACAAACTGCCGGTCGAAATGTAGCTCTCGCCCAAGTGCGGCTGATGTCCCGCCAACCCCACCGTCAGCCAGCCCCCGTCGTCGAACGTCCCCGGCGCTTCCAGCAGCCGCTTCATCACCGCGGTCAGCGCGGCGCGCACGCGCGGGCCGGTCAGCGGGGCGGGCAGTTCGCCGAGCAGCGCCATCTGCGCCAGCAATTGGAAGGCTCCGGTGCGGTAGCAGATGGAGCGGCCGATCGCCGGGAACGTGCCCTCCGGCGAGATCAGCCGCTCCTGGATCGCGGCATACCGCCGGGCGCGCGCCAGCACGTCCGGCACCAGCGCCTGCCACGTCTTGGCGTAAGCCCCGATATGGCGCAGCACGTCCAGCAGCATGGGCTGGATCACGAAGCTGTTGTAGTAGTCCCAGTGGAAACGCGGCCCGTCGCCATAGAGGCCGTCGCCCACGTACCACTGCTCGTGCGCGCGCACGGCGTAATCGATCCGCATGGCGTCGAAGCGCTCCCCCATCATGGCGAGGGCGGCCTCCACCGTAGCCGCGAAGAGCAGCCAGTTGTTCTGCCCCGGCGTGATCGCGCGGGCCGAAATCAGGCCCGCCGCCAGGTTCTTCTGCGTGCCGGCGTCGAGTTTCTTCCACAATTCATTGGGCGCGCGCAGCAGAGCCTGCGCCAGGAATCCGCAATCCACCAGCGGTTGCGCGCCTTCATGGAAGTTGAGGAAATCGGGCGATTGCGGGTCCGCGCCGGAGCGGATCGCCTGCCGCGCCAGGCCGGCGTAGCGTTGTTGCAGATCGCGTTCGGGACCGGCCTCGAGCGGCGCTTCCAGCCAGGGCGCGATACCGGCGAGCAGCCGTCCGATGGCCTCCAGATGCGTCACCTTGCGCCGGTCGGCCACGTTCCCCGTCACGCACTCCACCGGCATATTCCGTTTGAGCGTCCCCGCGGCCAGGTTGGTCAACACGGGTTCCGCCACTTTCCGCAACATCCGCACCCAATACTGGCGGTCGGTTTCCGCCGCCTGGGGCGCGGCCTGGGCAGCTGCGGCTCCGGCCCCCGCCACGGTCCGCAAAAATGCACGCCGATGATTCATGACGGCATCAGTGTAGCCCAATTTCAGCGGAGGTTGGACCGCGTTACCCTGACAGGGACGAGCTGGCCCCATCCTGAGATCGCCGGAGTCGCTCGGGATAAACGGACCGAAAAATAGTCTTGACGGAGGCAAGCGGGCGTATATTGGATGGGGGCCAGGAAGCGAAAGTGGAAATCCTGGCTTTCATCTTTTTCGCCGGAGTCGGGGTATCGCCGGTTTCGGACCCTTGCGACCACCCCGGCATCAGCGAGCGAAGGAGCACGTATGAGATCCAAGTGGCTGCATACACTGGTCCTCTTGGCAGTAGTCGGATGTCTCCTGGGCCAGCAACCGAAATCGCAACCGAAATCGCAACCGAAGCCGGTCACCACCGCCAGCGGCGTCTTTCTTGGCAAGAGCGGGAAGCCGATGGCCGGTGCGCGTCTGATACTCTGCCAGACGTTCATAGACCAGGCTAAAATCATTCTCCTGCCGAATGTGCCGACCGCCACCGCGGACAAAGCGGGCCGGTTCAGTTTCCGTAATTTCGATCCGGGCAGGTTGACCATCATTTATCTGCCGGCGGGGATCGAGGCCGCCATTCCCAATGAAATCGACACCTCGGCACTGGAGGCGGTTGACAAGTCCCTGGTGCCGCTGTTGGTCAAGTATGAACTGGGCACGGACAAACCCTACGAACCTCGGCGGTGGGGTCCGTTCACCCTTCTCAAAGGCCACACCTTCTGGTCGTTGGGCGCGCAGATGAAAGTCTGGAACGCCACCGTACGACGCGGCCAGCTGGGACCTTTTCTGGAACTCCGCCGCGGCCTCGTCTGGTTACAGGACTTCGACGACAAGAGCGAGATCAAGTTCGAGGCGTGGAGCTTCTGAGGGCCAGAGGGACTGATTCGCCCCCGGGGTCCTGATCTCTTTGCCCTGGATCCGGCGCATTGGCTGGTATTCGAGAGCAGCACGCCCGAGGTGTGCAACAAGGATGTTCATTTGACGACGCGGTACGTCGATCGAATCGCTTTGAGATGGTCCGTGCACGTGGCCTGGTAAGGGCTCTTGATGGCGACGCACTGCTCAAAGAACTTGATGGCGTCCGCAAGTTTCTTGAGGCGGGAGTTGGCGACCCCGAGATTAAAGAGAGCCCCGGCCTTGTCCGCGTCATTGCCCTCGAGCAGGGGCAGAGCGGCCCTCAGCACCTTATCGGCCTCGCCGAATTTGCCCTGCGAGCAGTACACCACGCCCGTCATCCACTGCCCCGACGCCAGGAAATAGTCCTTGCTCTTCTGCCAGTCGGCGTCACTGACCCCCTCCGGCTTCGGCTTGGTGTTGACCAACTCGAGCAGCTTGGAGGAGTAGTCGAGCACCTTCTGCGGCTCCCGGTTCTGACGCAGGTAGAAATCGCCGGCAGTCGCCAGCATCAGTTCGTTGCCTTGGCCCTGGGCAATGCGCTTCTCTGCCACGGCAACCGCGGCGGGCGTGTCGCCGCTCTGCACTAAGGCCAGGAAGTAGAGCCCATATCCCTGGGACAGATAGGTGCTTTCCGGATCCCGCTCTTCCAGTGTCTTTAGCAGCTCGCCTTTCTTGGCCGCCTCCGGAACCTGCCCCACCGAGGCGAACAGCGCATACTCCGTGAAGGCGTCCATGCGCTTGGCATAATCGACGCGCTGCTTGAATGCATCGTTGTCTTCGTCCTCGGTTTTCGGCGCCTGCGCGACCTTGCGCGCCAGGTCCGAGCACTGCACGGCCCACTTGCGCACCGCATCGGGGTCCTTCTTCTCCCCGGCCGCTCTCACCGCCGCGGCAGCGGTTTCCAGATCGGCTGCATCTAGGGCCAGCAACTTCTCGGCGGCGGCCATGACCTTGTCGAACTGGCCGAGTTTCGCGCAACTGGCCACCATCTGCGAGTAAACCCAGACGGCTCCCTCGTGCTTGGGGTATTGCGCCAGGAACTGTTCCATCAACGCCACCTTCTTGGCGTCGTCGGACTCCTCCGTGACTCGCTGGAGCAACTGCCCTTCGGGCGTCGAGGGGTTGATTGTGACCTTCTGGCGTTGCGCGCTGAGGGATGCCGCCATCAACGACAGGAACAGGACAAGGAGCAGAGAACAGGTTCTCATCTTCGCCTCCTATGCCTACATGGCAAGCGATCGTCCAGGATCTCTATTTCCGATTCCTGGCTACCATCCAATATAGGCCTAATCGCCTTTTTTGGAGCCGTTTTTCGTCTTCTCCGGCGCCGGCAAATCCGGTGGCCCCCAAGGGGCGGCCTTTCCGGGTACGAAAAGACCCGTAAGTGCCTCACTTGACACAACTTCTGTACCCTCTCCGTTCACGGGCGGCGGCACCGAGACCCGCCGCACTACCGCGAGAAGACCCGCCGTGTCAGAGACATCGTTCTTTCCCACCTCTGGCCATATATTGGCAGATGTGGATAGGCCCCAGCTCTTGCAACAAGGCCGCTGCCAGTTTCGACAAGTTGGCAGGAATGACGCGCCTGCCAGCCTACTGCTTGACCAGTTCGACGCGGCGGTTCTTGGCGCGGCCGTCCTCCGTGTCGTTGGAACTGACGGGCGCGAGCGGGCCGCATCCCTGGGCCACCAGGCGCGCTGCCACGACACCATACTTCGTGCTCAGGGCTGCGACGACCGCGTCGGCGCGGCGCTTGGAGAGATCCATGTTCGAGGCGATTGAGCCGACGTTGTCGGTGTGACCTACGACCAAGAGTTTGAGCGCGGGCGTCTGCTGGAGGAGATTCGCAATCTCTTTGAGCGCGGCGTCGGACTCGGGCTTGACGACCGCCTTGGCGGTGTCGAAGTAGATCCCATAGACGGCGGCGTGGCCACTACGGGTGATGTCGCCGCCGAGCGCCGCGGCGTCCACGGTGACCAGTCCGCCCTCCATGGGCTTGACCTCGACGACGTAGAGCATGATGAACGACCCTCTCGCGAGATCGCTCCACTGGCCGATATGCATCGATACGTAAACGTCGCCCTCGGTCCGGGCCAGCTTCGCCGAGATGGCGCGGTGGCCGGCGCTCCAACCCCAGTCGTCGTTCTCCGTCGTGGCTAGCTTGGCGCTGCCCGAGCCGCAGCCATCCCTGTTCGCGCAGGAATACAGCGTCGTGAAGCCGCCGCGCTGCAGGGCGCTCTCGTAGTTGCGGTCGACCTCCAGGATCGAACGGCCGGCCGGCGCGGCGTAACCAATCCGCGTGATCTTGCCTTCTAAGTGCTGGCTTTTCTCGAACAACCCGTTGTCTTTCAGCTTGCCGAGCGGAAGGTTGAACTCGTCGAACTCGGCAACGGAATACACCTTGATGAACGATCCGGGATAGCGCGTGACCAAAGGATGATCTTGGCTATTCGGGATGTCGTTTTGCTGCGCGCCACAACTGGCGGCGATCAGACCGCCAACGAAACAAATGGCGCCGATCCTCTTACTGCAGATCATGACTCGTTCCTCTCTCTTTACACTTCGCAAGAGCGCGGGACGAGTGCCGTCCTCTCGCCGCGCCCGGATTACTTAGCGCACTGCATGGTATACGCCTCGTGGCTGGCGGTCATCGGATCGGGCGAAACAACCGCCAGGCCGATCCAGCCCTAATAGTGGCCGCGAAGAGCACCACCTGTGTGACGCGCCAAGTGGAAGCCGCCGGGGCGGCCGCCGCGGCTTACGGCCCGAGGCGGGCAGATCTCGAATCGTGCGGGAGAACGTCAAAGTTCGAGGCCGGCACGCTCTCCCGGACTGTCAGCCGACCTTCATCTGGTCGCGGTGCCGGCGAGGACGCGCGGCGTGTAGGTGATCGCCGTCATCGTCGGATCGGGCAACTGCAGGGTGACGGACTCGCTCGCGCCCGCGGCCAGATCGCCGTTGAAGTTGACAAACGGACTGCCGATCGGCGCGGCGCAAGCGGTCGCGCCGGTCCCGTTGTAGAGCGAGACGCCGCCGGGCAGACTGTCGAGCACCAGCGAGAGCGGGCCGGTAATGACCGCACCCGAGGTGTTGGTCAGAGTCACTTTCTGGGAGAAGCGTCCGGTGCCCATGCTATAGACGTAGCCGCCGAGCGCGACGTTCACGTTGGCGGTGACATCGGCCGCGCAGGTGCCGAGCGTGGAGACGCCGTTCACGCTGAGGACCGTGACGCCGCCGGTGCCGGTGCCCGGATCGGGCGGATTGAGGTTCTTGTGAAGATAGGCGCCCCCAGCAGTGCCGTTGTAGGTACTCAACCAGGTAAACTTGTTTACCACCGGCAGGTTGACCACGTTTCCGTAGGAATCGACGCCGACCAGCGTCGTGCTGAACTCGATGTGCGCGCCCGGATTCTCGGTTGGACCGGCGCCGCTGAAGCAGGCGTCGTTGGGATTGTCGTAGAACCAAAGCTTCGAGGCGGTGGAGTATTTCGCGATTTCGGCCAGGTTGTAGTAGAACGGATAGCTGCCGTCGGGGGGATCGAGTGCCGCAACGTTCCACCTGACGCCCCGGCAGACTATGCTGTGCGGAGCCGGATCCACCAGCCCCGCCGGCGGCGGGTCGGAGATCTTGGGCGGCGCCGTGAGGATGTGCTCGGGCTTCGGCCCCAGCGCGAGCCACGTGTTGGGGTTGGACAGATAGGTCATGAACTGCTGCCAATTGAAGTAGGAGACGCCGCAGAGGTTCGCGGCGAGCGCAATGCTACCGCCATTGGGCGTGAAGGTGGCGGTGATCGTCGAGCCTTTGGTGGTCCATCTGACCGAGTTCTGAAGCACCGCACTGCAATTCGACGCCGAACTCCACCAGCCGGTGCTGCCCCGGGCATAGGCCCCTCCCGAACAGCCACCGCCAATTCCCGGGCAGTTGTTCGCCCAACTGACCACCGCCCAATCCATCACGGTGGGCCCCCAGTTGTCGGTGCCCATCTCGATCGCCAAGTCTGTGCTCAGAGGCGAGTTCGGATAAGCGTGCAAATTCGTCCACCATTGCGTGATGCTTCCATTGGCATCGCAAGTAAACCCGAATGGGGGAGAATAGGCGTAGCTCACCCAGTTCTGATCCGTGATGGTATGCATGCCATCGGAGAAGGAAAAGGCGGCCGGGAAGATCGCGAAGGTTCCGATGCATTGGTATAGGCAGACATAGCCATTGACCCCGCTCAGTCCGCTCACCAGGTCCGTGTCGCCCTCAGTCGAACTGAACCCTACGCCGGTGTAAACATAGAGCCTTGTGTTATCCGGGCAAATCGACGCGCCCGCCGCCCAGGCGGACTCGGCGCTCGCGGCAAAACCGATTGCCATGACCGCGAGCATGATTGCGAACTTAAGAATTCCGTTCTTCATGACAGTTACCTCCTTGTTTCCTTGCGATCGCGCTTCAACGCGACAATTCCGGCAACTCCCAACCCACAGAGGGCGAGACTGGCCGGTTCCGGCACTTGCCCTCCGGCGGGTGGCGCATAGGGTCCCACCACCGGGGCATTCATTGCTATGTAATCGCCGGTGCTGGTGGCCGTGCTCGAATCGGTCGCGAATGGCTCGATATCGAGAACCGCGTTGAACGTGATGCTCAAGAGCGTGTTCGCTCCCGACGGATCCAGGCTCGGAATCTCGTTTCCGTTGGCATCCAAGATGGACATGGCAAAGAGATCGGGAATGCCGCCGGCGTCGACGTTGTCCGTCAGATCCATCTCAAAGGAAAGTTGCGAGCCGGACGCGAAGCCTTGCACGCTCGCGTTGAAGAAGCCGCTATCGGTCAAGGCAATCTGGGTTTCCAAGTTGCCGGAGGCGCCGCCAAAGAGCTGCGCCGGAGCGACGGCCCCGCCGCCGCCAAAACTGAAGTTGCTGAGTGTGACCGTGTTGTTGGCGTCGCCCAAGGCGCTGCCGTCGTTAAGTTGGAAGAAGAGCGAATAGCCCCCGGACGTTGCCGTCAATGGGGTTGTATTCAGCGTAACTTCATAAACCGTGCCCGCCCTTGCCGGCTGGCCGCCCAAACATAGGACGATTCCCGCAAGCATGGTCATTCTCGAAATACAACCGAACCGCATATGCACCACTCCTTCCCAACCTCTTGGCGTCGCCGGCCGCGCGCGC
>JBEKDV010000030.1:0-35480 GCA_050014175.1 Candidatus Solibacter sp.
TTCCTCAGCTTGATGAAATCCCAGGCGTCCAAAGTCAGAAGCGTTAGCGGCACAACTTCCAAAGCCGAGAAGCACGACGCCAGGCCCATGTTGAGCGTCCCCTGGCCCGTAAAATACCAATGGTGGCCTGTGCCGATGATCCCGCCGCTGAGATACAGGATGGCATCCAGGTAGATCAGGCGCGTGGCGGTCTTGGTGCCGACGACGCCCATCTGGTGGAACATGATGGCCACTAGCACCGTCGCGAAGAGTTCGAAGAATCCCTCCACCCAAAGATGAATGATCCAGAAGCGCCAGTTGTCGATGACGGCGAAGTTGGTGTGAGGGCCATAGAAAAGGGCGGGCAGGTAGAAGACAGGGATGGCCACGGCCGCGTACAGAAAGAGTGAGGACAGTTCGCGCTTCTCGGGGCTCTTGAAGGCGGGCTTGAGCGCCCGAAACATCAGAAACAGCCAAAAGAGGAGGCCAACGGCCAGCAGGTACTGCCAGAACCGACCGAGGTCCAGGTACTCGGAACCCTGGTGGCCGAACCAGAACCAGAGCTGCCCCAGCTTGTCGTTGATGCCGAGGGACTCGCCTGCCAAGCTGCCGACGACCACCACCACCAGCGCCCCGAGGAGTGCATAGACGCCGGTCCTCTGGTGTCTGGGCTCCTCGCCACCGACCCACGACGCTAGGAAAAGGCCGCCGCCCACCCAGGCCGTCGCGATCCAGAAGATGGCGAGTTGCAGGTGCCAGGTGCGCGCCAGGTTGTAGGGCAGCCAGCGGGCGACGTCGAGCCCGTAAAAGGCTCCTGGCTCCACCCGATAGTGGGCGAGCACGCCTCCCAGGAACGATTGCGCCAGGAACAGGAGGGCCACGATGCCGAAAAACCATCCCGTAGCCCACTGGCTGGGCGTGAGCTTCAAAGCAGGGGGAGCAGAGTGCATCATATGGGAGACAGCGCCCTCGCCCTTCCAGCCCAAGTAGTCGAACTTGCCGACGACGAAGAGGATCAAACCCAGCCCCGACAGGAGGGTGACGAGACTCAAGGCACTCCAAACATAGGCCTCGGTGGAAGGACGGTTTCCCGCGATGGGCTCGTAGGGCCAGTTGTTGGTGTATGAGTAATCCTTCCCAGGGCGATTCGCCGTTGTGGCCCAGGCCGCCCAAGCGAAGTAGGCGGTCAGCGCTCTTTGCTCCGCGGGGTTCTGAATATAGTTGGCAGGCAGCCCGGGAGCAGCATCCTTCCTGGTGAAGTACTCGCTCCATTCGGGAAGCTGCGTGCGATAGGCAGCCACCTCGCCTGACGAGAGCCGGAGAGTTCGCGAGGCTGGCTCGTAGCGGTTTTCCTTAAGCACCGTCATCGTCCGCGCAGATACGACGCTCCGCTCGTCCGGCGAAAGCTGCGCAAAGAGTTTGCCGTACTTTTCGGTCGCGATCGTGTCCAGGGTCACCTCGCTGAGCCTATGCAGGTATTCCGCACTGTAATCGGGACCGAGGTAAGCCCCATGGCCCCACAGGCTGCCGTGCTCCATGAGACCGTACTTGAGGAAGACCTCCTGGCCCATCTGGATATCGGCTCCAGTGAACACCACAGTTCCCGTTACATCCGTGGCCTGCTCGGGAATCGGTGGAGCATTCGTGTAGGTCAAGACCGTGACTAAGGATAGAACCGAGAAGCCAGCGCTCATTACGAGGATGGCTGAGTGTCTCCACCACGGAGAGAGACTCGTTACGTCGGCAGACGTGTCGATCATGATATTTCCCCTTTCAATTCCTATCGGGACTTCCGGGTTTCCAGCCCTAATGGCAGGAGGCCGCATTGGCGCGATCAAGCATCAATCCAGTGAGGCGATTATGTTGTTCAACCCGGACGAGACTACATTTCATTTTTCAGACCTCATACTCTGCAATAGGATACGCTTGCGCTGCTACCTCCGGGGAATGCAGAGACTCCCCAATCCAGGTCGCACTGTTGGCGCCGCAACCGCCGCACCTCCGATCTTCACGGAGGCGGCGGGCAGGTTTGAGCGGCGGCGGTCGAAGCCAGGGTGGCAGGCGAACGGCGCCAGCAGGACGACAGATCGGAATCGGGCGGCCGGGAGCATCGGAGTCTCTCCTCTTCCAAGCCATACTCTAATCCGGTCTTTATTTTCCTTCGGTGACCGGTGTCACAGGATCTTGCAGCAAACCGGCGCACCCTGGAAGTATGAAGCAACTCGACCTCAACAATTACAAAGATTTCAGCGAAGCGGAAGTGGGGCGCCGGATACTGGTGGACGATCCCGTGATGCGGGTCGTGCTGGTCTCGGTGCGCAACGGGCAGGCGTTGCCGGAACATGTGGCCAACGGGCTGGTGACGGTGTTTGCGGTTTCCGGACGCGTTCTCTTTTTTGAAGGCACCGAGTGCTGCGATATGCTGCCCGGTAAGTTGATTCGCCTGGCGCCGGGCCGCCCACATCGTTTGGAAGCCAAGGAGGATTCTCAGCTACTGGTGACCATGGTAAAGCAGTCGGATGCCGCCGCCTGGAACTCGCTAGCGCCTGCCGGGCGCGACTTGGACCTCCGCCAGACCGCGCGCGAACGGCGCCACCCGACGGTGTTCTATGCGTTCGATGGCCTCGCTGTTGACGAGTCATTTTTCATCGTGAACGATCACGATCCGCAGCCGCTGCGCGCCCAACTGGAACAACTGCGGCCTGGCGAAGCCGCCTGGGAGACGGTGATCGACGGACCCGATCAATTCCGAATCAAGGTTTCGCGGATTGCGGCGGGCGTGACGCCAGCCGAGGAGACAGTGCTCGCCGGGCGCGGCGCGTGACCAATGTCACATCAAATTGGCGGGCGCGGGGCGTAGCATTCGCTGCGGAAAGGGAGATGAATGGACTGGAAGACTGCACCTCTCAGCGAACTGATTGCGCACATCCTGTGCACACACCACGATTTCCTCAAGCGGGAGCTGCCCCGGCTGGAAACGAGCCTGAATTCGGTTTATCGGGGCGGAAGGGATAAGACCCTGGCGGCGCTACCGGAGACGCTTTTCCTCATCAAGATCGATCTCGAGCTGCACCTCCGCAAGGAGGAATCGTCGGTGTTCCCGGCAATCGAAGCGGCGGAACGGGCCGCACGGTCGGGCAGTCCCTTCGAGTGCATCGCCAATCCGATCCGCGGGCTGCAAGCCGAACACGACAATCTGGAAGAGGCGCTTGCACGGCTTCGTGCGGTCACCCACAACTACCGCGCTCCACCGGACGCACCCGACGCTCATGGCGAACTGGTGCGAGGGCTGGCCGAACTCGACCGCAATCTCACCATCCACGTGGATCTGGAAAACGACATCCTGTTTCCGCGTGCGCTCGCTTTGCATCGAGAGTTCGGGACTATAATTCCGAATAAGAGATCTTTTTGAGCAGCTTGGGCGGCGAACGTGACTTGAGTCACAGCTTCCATCCTCCAAAGCGCAGTATCAAAGGACATAGTGGCGCAGCCGGCGGCAATTCGGTTCACGGCGGAAATTCCCGATACGGAGTATTGGCGCCGTCAGATCAAGTGCCAGTACGCCTGCCCGGTGCACACCGATGCGCGCGGGTATGTGCGCGCCATCGCGGCTGGGGAGTATGAAGCGGCGTACCTCATCGCGCGGGGGCCCAACCCGCTGGCGTCGATGTGCGGGCGCGTCTGCGGCGCGCCTTGCGAAGCGGCTTGCCGCCGCGGTTCGATCGATCAACCCATCGCCATCCGCGCGCTGAAGCGCTTTGTGGCAGACCAGTTCGCGGGCCGCGCGCGCGATCCGCATAGCTTTCCGCAGGGTGAATGCGATGGCCTCGAAGAGATGGCCACCTTGGCTCGCTTCCTGGCCGCGCGGGAGTATCGCAAGCCGCAGGGGTTGCGGGTCGCGATCATCGGCTCCGGGCCCGCCGGGCTGGCGGCGGGGCATGATCTGGCACTCATGGGCATGGCGCCGGTGATTTTCGAAGCCGAGCCGCGGCCCGCCGGAATGCTCTATACGGGCATTCCCGCGTATCGGTTGCCGCGCGACCTGATCGACGCGGAAATTGAACTGATCCGCTCGCTGGGGGTGGAATTTCGCTGCGGCGTCAAGATCGGCCGCGATATCGATTTCGCCGCGCTGCGCAGCGAGTTCCAGGCCGTGATCATCGCCGTAGGGGCCAAGCGGGCGCGCATGCTGGCACTCCCCGGAGCCGATGCGGAGGGCATCTACGGGGGCATCGATTTTCTGCGCGCCGTATCGCTGGGCGAGCGGTTGCCGATCGGGCGCCGCGTGGTGGTGATCGGCGGCGGCAACGTGGCGTTCGACGTTTCCCGCTCCGCCGTGCGCCATACCGACGATGACCCCGAGCGCCTGGTCGACCGCCAGACCGAGGCCGATATTTCGCGCGTCGCGATGCGGCAGGAGGCGGTGCGCGAAGTCCATCTGGCGTGCCTGGAATCGCGCGAGGAAATGCCCGCCGATGAAGTGGAGATTGTCGAGGGCGAGGAAGAGGGCATCATCCGCCATAACCGGGTGGGGCCGAAGGAATTTCTCTTCCGCGAGGAGAATGGACGCAAGATCGTCACCGGAGTGCGTTTCCGGCGCGTGCTCTCGGTCTTCGACGCTAAGCGCCGCTTCGCTCCGGTTTACGATGACCACGGCACCGAGGACGTGCTTGCCGACACGGTCCTGCTCTCGGTTGGCCAGATGCCGGACCTCTCCTTTCTGGGCGACGCCGCCAAGTTGCAACTCAATGCGGAGACGCTCGAGACCGAGATGCCGGGGGTCTTCGCGGCCGGCGACGTGGCCTATGGCGCACGCCTCATGATCGATGCTATCGCCAGCGGCAAGAAGGCGGCGCGCAGCGTCTACCGCTATCTCACCGGTAAGGAAGTCGGCATTGACGAGACGCAACTTCACTTTGAGATTGAGGACTACCGTCGCGAAGCCGGCTACGAAGGCCGCCGCCGCGCGCACATTCCGGTGATTCCGGCGCGGGAGCGCCTGGCCGACCCGGTGCGCCTGGTGGAAACCGGCTACACCGAGGTGCAGGCTGTCTCCGAGGCCGGGCGCTGCCTAGATTGCGGTGTGAACACTATCTTCGACGGGGAGAAGTGCATTCTCTGCGGCGGCTGCGTGGACGTGTGTCCCACCCTCTGTCTCAAGCTGGTTGGTATCGAGCAACTGGAGCGCACGCCGGAACTGGAGGCGCTGCTCGCCGCCGGGGCGGCGGATCCCATCGATTCAGCCATTCTCAAAGACGAAGACCGCTGCATTCGCTGCGCCTTGTGCGCACAACGCTGTCCCACGCACGCCATCACCATGGAACGCTTCCAGTTCTGCCAGGAGTGGACTTATGTCTGATTCGCCGAAACGCCGCGACTTCCTCGGATTGGCGGCGCTATGGAGCGCCGTGCTGGCAATGGGCACGGCGCTCGCCGGTGTCATTCGATTGCCCAAGCCCGCAGTCTTGCCCGGTCCGCTGCGCGTTTACAAACTGGGAGACCCGGCCCAGTATTCCGTGGGATCAGTGACTCGCATGGAAGCCGGCGGCTTCTTTCTGTTCCACGAGGAACAGGGCTTTTTCGCCATCTCCTCGGTCTGCACGCACTTGGGTTGCGTGGTGGCCCACACCGAAGGGGAAGGCTTCGCCTGTCCCTGCCACGGGTCGCGCTTCAGCACGGATGGCTCGGTTGTCGGCGGACCGGCGCCCGCCGCGCTGCCCTGGTTGGAGATGGCGATCTCGCCGGACGGGCAGTTGCAGGTGAACGCCGAATCGCAGGTCGCGAAAGGAACCCGGTTCCGGGTGTGACGCCATGACGCCAACCAGAGAATTCCTTGAAAACCTCAGGCAGGTGCCGCGGCACATCCGCGAGAGCATGCTGCGCAACGGCAAGATGCCGGAAACCGACCGCGAGCGCTCGCAGAGCACCTTCCACAACATCTTCTTCCACCTGCAAAGCGTGCGCGTGCACCGCCGCTCGCTGCGCTTCGCCTACACGTTCGGGCTCGGTCTGATCCTCACGGCGTCCTTCGTGGTGCTGACTCTGACCGGAATTCTGCTGATGGTGTATTACAAGCCGGCGGCGGAACTGGCCTACGACTCGGTGAAGGACATCCACTTTGTGGTCCCCGCCGGCCGCTTCATCCGCAACATCCACCGGTGGAGCGCGCATCTCATGGTGCTGGCCGCGTTCCTGCACATGGCGCGCGTCTTCTACACCGGGAGCTACAAACACCCGCGCGAATTCAACTGGCTGGTGGGGCTCGGACTGCTCGTCATGACGCTGGGGCTCAGTTTCACCGGATACCTGCTCCCCTGGGACCAGTTGGCCTATTGGGCGATCACCATTGGCGCCAACATTGCCAACTCGCCGCGCGAGGTGACGGACGCACTCGGCATCACCGCGTGGTTCGATCCCGGCCGCTTCCAGAAGCAACTGCTGCTGGGCGCAAATTACGTGGGCCAGGAAGCGTTGATCCGCTTCTACGTGTTGCACGTCGCCGTATTGCCACTGGCGTTGACGGCGCTGATGGGCGTACACTTCTGGCGCGTGCGCAAGGATGGCGGGCTTTCGCGGGATGAATCGCAACCCGCCCTGCCTGCGCGCATACAGGACCGCGACGTGCAGGTGTTTTCTCCCACCAAGACTTATGGCCTGATGGCCGTGGTGCGCGGCCGCACGCCGGTGGTGGGCCGCGAGCCGGAAGGTACGGTCTCCAGTTGGCCCAACCTGATGTGGGCGGAAATGGCCGCCTTCATGTTCACCATCGCGGTCACGCTGGTGCTCAGCTACTTCTTCGATGCGCCGCTCAAGGAGATGGCCAATGCGGCGATTCCGGAGAACCCGGCCAAGGCGCCCTGGTATTTTCTGGGCCTGCAGGAACTCGTGTCCTACTCGGCGTTCATGGGCGGGGTCGGCATCCCCATGATCGTGATGGTGGGGCTTGGACTCATCCCTTATCTGGATCGCGACTCGCAAGGAGTGGGCGTCTGGTTCGGCGGTGCGGCGGGCCGGCGCACGTTTTGGCAATCGCTGGTGTACGGCCTGTTGAGCGTGACGCTGTTGCTTACCTTCACTGTCAATTTCGGATGGCTACGGGCGTGGTTCCCCACTATCCCTCAGCTTGCCATCATCATTCTCAATCCCGCCACGGTGATTGTGGCGATGTATTCGGCATTGTCGCTGTGGGTGTTGCGACGCACCGGGAGCATAAGGCTATCGGCGATCGCCCTCTTCACCTGTTTTCTGGCGGGCTTCGTGGTCCTGACCGCGATGGGCTCCATTTTCCGCGGTCCTAACTGGCATTTCTACTGGTGGCCCAGCCAGTGGCCCACGCACTAGGAGGAATGATGTCCAACGATCCATCACGCTCCTTCAAGTGGGTCACGGTTGTCTGTTCCGTGATCAGCGTCGGCTTTTTGATCGCGGCGGCGGTGCGGGAGAACATCTCCGCCGACTGGCGCGGGCACCAGGCCGCCTTCCGAGGCATTCTGCTCTCCAAGGCAAAGGACGAGACCGCGCGGGCAGTGGCGCGCAACCTGCCGATTGAAATTCGCCAGGTCTCGATTCCCGCTCTGCACACGGTGGACCGTTGCGTCAGCTGTCATCTGGGCATCGACGATCCGCGCATGGCCGACCAGGCCAATCCGCACCGAACGCACCCCAAGCGACTGCTGGCCATCCACCGCGTGGAGAAGTTCGGCTGCACGGTCTGCCATCAGGGACAGGGTGCCGCGCTCAACTTCGAAGAGGCCAAGGCCGAAGATTACTTCTGGGATTATCCCCTCTTACCCAAAGCCCTTACCGAGGCCACCTGCGCCAGTTGCCACGATCCGCACGCGCTGCCCGAGGGCTCCGCCGCGAAGCTCGTGCTCGGCATGAGGCTGTTTGGAGAGAAAGGTTGCGGCGGTTGCCACAAGGTCAACGGCAAGGGTGGGCAACTGGGCCTGCCTCTGGACAACGTCGGACTCAAGACCAAGCATCAGTTCGTGCGCGCCAACCTGAAGGGATCTCAGACCAACTGGAACTGGTTCGCGGAACATTTCCGCGATCCCGCCGGCATCACTCCAGGCAGTCTGATGCCTGCGCCGGCGCTCTCCCGCCCGCAGGTGGAAGCTTTGACGGTGTACATGTTGTCGCTCCGCCAGCGGGATCTTCCCGCCGAGTATCTGGCCCCGGATAAGACCGACGAGCAGTACGCACGCCTGCATCCGCCGCCGCCCCAAGGCGAAGCGCTCTATGGCCGCTACTGCGCCGTGTGCCACGATACCGGGCTTTACAGCCGTTGGGACAAGAAGTTCCAGCGCTTCGTCCCCGGCATCCGCAACGCCGCGTTCATCCGCACGGAAGACGATGAATGCCTGGAGCAGAACATCCGCCAAGGTCGTCCGGGCACGCGCATGCCGGGGTGGGGACCCAAGGCTGGCGGTCTGAGCGACGCCGAGTTGACGGCATTGGTGGCGTATCTGAGAACCTCCGCACCTGCCATGGAATTGCCGGCCGCGCCGCCGCGAGGCGATGCCGCCCGCGGTGCGGTGCTTTTCGCCCAGCAGTGCGCGGGCTGCCACGGCGCGGACGGCAAGGGACTGATCGCGCCAGCGCTCGCCAATCCCGTGTTCCAACAGGCCGCTACCGACGCCTTCATTGCCCAGACCATCCGCATAGGGCGCGAGAACACGCCCATGCCGGCGTTCGGCCGCGCCGGATTCGGAGAATCGCAGATTGGCGACCTGCTCGCCTTTCTCCGCAAGTGGCAGCCGCCCACCCAGCAAGCCAGGAGCCAGCACCCATGAGCAACCGACGCGATTTCCTGAAACTCGGCGCCCTCGCGGCACTGGGTGCCTCCATCCCTGGCTGCCGGAGGGCTGACAAGCCAGTGCTGGAGGCCTTCACCGGCACGCTCGATCCCCTGCACGCATATCCCTACCGAACGTGGGAGGACCTGTACCGCAAGCAGTGGACTTGGGACAAGGTAGTGCGCTCCACCCACTCTGCCAACTGCACCGGGTCGTGCAGTTGGAACGTCTACGTGCGCAATGGCGTGATGATTCGCGAAGAGCAGGCGGCGGATTACCCGCGCATCTCCGCCGATCTGCCCGACTACAATCCGCGCGGCTGCCAGAAGGGCGCCTGCTTCACCGAATACGTCTACGGGCCGCAGCGTTTGAGATCGCCTTTGATCCGCGCCGGAGAGCGCGGCGAAGGCAAGTGGCGCAAGGCCACCTGGGACGAAGCGCTCGCCCTGATCGCCGGCAAGCTACTCGATAACATCTATCAGTACGGTCCCGATACCAACAGCTACTTCAGCGTAATCCCCGCCATGAGCCCGGTCTCCTTCAGCGCCGGCTCGCGCTTCGCCCAGTACACCGGCGGCGTCTTCTGCTCCTTCTACGACTGGCACTGCGACCTGCCGCCCGGCGAGCCGCTCACGTGGGGCGTACAGACCGAAGCCTGCGAGTGCGCCGACTGGTTCAATTCCAAATACATCGTGCTCTGGGGCAGCAACATTTCGCAGACCCGCATCCCCGACGCGCACTTCGCCTGGGAGGCGCGCTACAACGGCGCCAAGATCGTCGGCATCTCGCCCGACTTCAACTCGTCGATGGTCCACACTGACCTGTTCCTGCCGATCAACCCCGGCACCGATGCCGCGCTCGCGCTGGGGGTGGCCAAATACATCGTCGATAACAACCTCTACGACGCGCCCTACGTGAAGGAGCAGACCGATCTGGCGCTGCTGGTGGACAAGCGGACCAACCTCTTCGTGCGCCCGCCCAACGTGTCCGACGTGTTCTTCTTCCAGGACGCAAAGAGTGGAAAACGTCACGAAGCTTCTGGCTCGATGGGGTCGAAAGAGAAGACCATCGCGCTCAACGGCGCCGACCCCGACCTGCATTATTCCGACGGCGAGGTCACTACGGTCTTCGAGCTGATGAAGCAGAAACTGGCACCGTACACGCTGGAATCGGTAGCGCAGACCACCGGGCTCTCGCTCAGCGACATCCGGCAGTTCGCGCACGAGTTCGCCACGCGCAAGCCCGCCATGATCATTCACGGCGCGGGGCTCAATCACTGGTTCCACAACGATCTCATCAACCGCTCGCTGATCCTGCTGGTGGCGCTCACCGGGAATACCGGCAAAAACGGCGGCGGCTTCAACCACTACGTGGGGCAGGAGCGCGTCTGGCCGGAGCGCGGATTCAAGGCCTACTCATTTCCCGAGGGCGTGAAGAAGCAGCGCATGCAGAACATGACGCTGTGGACGTACGTGCATTCCTCCAACCGCGACCCGCACCTCTACAACGGCAGGCCCATCGAGCACTACATCGAGGAGAGCATCCAGAACGGCTGGATGCCGCTGTATCCCAAGAATCGCAAGCAGAAGCCGCGCGCGCTGATCGTGTGGCGCGCCAACTACCTGAACCAGGCCAAGGGTAACGAGTACATTCTGAAATCGCTGTGGAAGGATCTCGACTTCATCGTCGATCTGAACTACCGCATGGACACCACGGCGCTGTACTCCGACGTGGTTCTGCCGGCGGCCAGTTCCTACGAGAAGTCCGACATCAGCACGACCGACTGCCACAGCTACATCCACCCCATCGGCAAGGTGCTCGACCCGCTCTACGACTCCAAGCCGGATTGGGAAATCTTCCGCGACCTGGCGAAAAAGATGGCCCAACTTGCCGCCGAGCGCAAACTGGCGCCGTATCACGATCAACAATTCGGCTGGGACCGCGACTTCACCAAGACCTACGACCTCTGGAGCGGCAACGGCCAATTTATGAAGCCTGAGGACGGGGCCAACTTCATCATGGCCAATTCGCCTGAAACCAAGGGCCTGACTTTCGAGGATCTCAAGGTGCACCCGCAGCGCTTCCGCAAGATCGACGAGGAAGCCTGGAACAGCGAGATCAAACCGGACCAGGCCTACACGCCCTTCCAGCACCAGGTGGAAAGCAAGCGTCCCTGGCGCACGCTCACCGGGCGGCAGCAGTTCTACCTGGACCACCAGTGGTTCATCGATTTCGGCGAGCAACTTCCCGTGTATAAGGAGCCGCTGGGCGACAGCGCCAAGTATCCCTTCTTCTGGAACACACCGCATGGCCGGTGGTCGATCCATTCCACCTGGCGCGACGCCCGCTACCAGTTGCGCTTGCAGCGCGGGATTCCCATCGTCTACATCCACCCGGACGACGCCAAGACGCGCAATATCAAGGACAACGATTGGGTGAAGGTGTTCAACGACAACGGCAGTTTCGTCAGCAAGGTGCAGCTTCTGCCCGGTGAAAAGCGCAAGCGGCTGACCATGTATCACGGCTGGGAGCGCTACCTGGGTTTCCTCCAGGGAGGGTGGCAATCGCCCACCGTGATCAAGATCAAGCCCACGCAACTGGTGGGCGGATACGGACACGTCAACTTCAAGCTGAACTATTGGGGGCCCACGGGCAACAACCGCGACGTACGCGTGGACATCGTGAAATATACCCCGACCGCGGCCGATTTGCGGACCATTCGCAAGGGCACGAAAGAAAAGGTGTAGCCATGCCGGAACATCAGATCTCGATGGTGCTGGACCTCAACAAATGTCTCGGCTGCCAGACCTGCACCATGGCCTGTAAGAAGCTATGGACCGACGGCGACGGCATGGACTACATGTACTGGAACAACGTCGAGACGCGTCCCGGCCAGGGGTATCCGCGCAATTGGGACAGGATCGGCGGCGGTTTCGAGAACGGAAAACTGCGCCCGTCCGAAATCCCCAGCAAGGAGGACTACGGACAGACGTTTGAGTACAACTACGCGGAGCGCCTCTTCCAGGGCAGCGGCTTGCAGACCATGCCCAACGACGAAGTACGCAACACGCCAAACTGGGATGAAGACGTCGGCGCCCTGATGCTGGGCGAGAATTACTACTTCTACCTGCCGCGTCTGTGCAACCACTGCACCAACCCGGCGTGTCTCGAAGCCTGCCCGCGCAAGGCCATCTACAAGCGGACCGAGGACGGCATCGTGCTGGTGGATCAGAAGCGCTGCGAAGGCTATCGCTACTGCGTGAAGGCCTGTCCCTACAAGAAGATCTACTTCAACGAACTGCTGGGCAAGGCGCAGAAGTGCATCTTCTGCTACCCGCGCATCGAGAAAGGCGAGGTCAACGCCTGCGCCAAGCAGTGTCCCGGCCGGTTGCGTTTCGTGGGCTTCCTGGACGACCCGGAGTCGGCGGTACACAAGTTGGTGCACGTTTATAAGGTGGCGCTCGGGCTGTTTCCGGAGAAAGGCACCGAGCCGAATGTCTTCTACGTGCCGCCGTTCAATCCCCCGCGGCAGGGGAACTACGGCAAGAGCGTGCTGGAGGATCCGCGCATGCCGATGGACTATCTGAAGTACCTCTTCGGCGGCGAAGTGGTGGATGTGATTCGCAGTCTGGAAGGCGAGTTGCACCGCGCCCAGAACGGCGGGACCAGCGAAGTTCTGCAGTTGCTGATCGGCCGCGACGATCAGGTGCGCTACCAGATCCCAAAGCATGAAGACCTGGTGCAGATTCAGGGGGTGCGCAAAGCATGAGACGCCTGGTTCTTGTCTTGATTGGTTGTTGCATCGGGTGCCACGCCGCATTTGCCCAACGCGCCCCGGCGCCCGATGCGGCCGAGTGGAAGGCTGCCGCGCCGATGACCGTGGCGTTGAACCGCACGCCGCCCCTCTATGTCACCGACGACCCCGCCACCCTGGAGATTCCGTCCGTCCAAATGCAGGTACTGCGCAGCGCAACAGGCACCTTCATTCGCCTGGAATGGGCCGACAAGTCGCACGACACCACCGCGCTTCCTAAGGCCGAGCGCACCTGGCAGGGCGAGCACATGGTGACGCAATCGGAAGCCACTGGGCGCTTTTCCGACGCCTGCGCGCTGATGATATCCGCCAAGCCGCTGGCCGGCAATCTGAATCCCTCCTTGCAGATGGGCGATGCCGCGCATCCCGTCCGCATCTACTTCTGGGATTCCACCCGCGGGCCCGCCATCCTGGAAGCCACCGGCCGCGAGACCACCAAGCGGACAGGGCAGGTATTTCCGGCGCAGGGCCAATATGCCGCCGGTAAGTGGGCCGTGACCATGCAACTGCCGGACCTGCCGCCGGGGACGCCGGTAGCGGTGGCGATCTGGAACGGCAGCCAACTGGATCGCGACGGCCGAAAGTACTTCTCCATATGGCAACCACTGCGTTGAACCACTGGGCGGTCTTCCGCTTCGGACTGTCCTATCCCGACGAGCGCCACCTGGAGCGCTTCGCGCAGCTTTGCGACAACGTCCCCGGCACACTGCAGGAGTTGCGGTCGCTCTATATCGATTTGTTCGAGGCCGGAATGCCGCAATCGCGCTGCCCGCTGCTGGAGAGCGCGTGGCTGTTGAATCGTCCGGCGGGCGACGTGGTGCTGGAAAACAAGTTGTTCTATCAGAACTTCGGCCTGGACATTCATTCCCAGGCGGCGCCCGATCATTTGCTCACGCAACTGGAATTCCTAGCCTGGCTGGATCATTGCCTGGCAGTCGGCAACCCCGATGCCGCATCGTTAGAGCGGGCGCGCGCCGAATTCCTGGAACGCCACCTGGCTCACTGGCTCCGCCCACTGGCCGACCTGGCGCGGAATGCGGAGGGGGAGTGCTACGCGGACCTGCTGGACGCACTCGCCCTCGAAGTCGAATCAGCCCTGGCGCGTGACTGAGGTGCGCGGGCCCAGTCCTCGGCGCACCGCCATTTCGCCGCCGATGGCCTCGCGGTCCGTGGCGGAGAGAACCTTAGCAGCGAGCGGGAATACTTCCGTGTCTTCGATCGCGAGGTGCGCTCGGTACAATTCCGCGAGATCGGCGAGCACCGCAATCAGCCGCGCTGCATCTTCCTGGGAAAGCCGTCCATTAGCCAGCCAGGCGAGGCCCAGGCGGTCCACCTCCGCGTGTCCCGCCCCGGCGCGCACGTGGTCCTGCTCCAAGCCGTCGACCCGCGCCAGCAGCACCTTCACGTCCGCGCGGTCCATCGCGCGCAGGCGCGGGAACAGACTCTCTTCCTCGTCGGCGGTGTGCTTTGGCGCGGCGTCGCGGAAATACCGCAACGCCGTCTCCCAGGGAGCGCGTTGCTCGTCGGTGAACGGCTCGCCGTGCGCCTGCTCGGCCACGTGAATTAGGACGGCCAGAAACCGCTCGACGCGGCGGTGGCAGTCGCCGAGCAATCCGATGGGGTCGGTAAAGCTGCTTTCCCGTTTGGCGCCGATTTGGATGGGCATAGCTGTGTTTCCCTTACCGCCGGTCGTGGGAACCCTGGGCTGGATGGGGATAGGCGTCCGGCTCTTCGCAGTCCGGGCGCGTCAGGCAGCGGAAGTCCTTTTCAATGATGATCTGGAGGCCGCCGGCTTGCGCGTAGAGCCCCACTTCCTCCGCAACAGCCCAATCCCGAGCGGTTTCGCTGGAAACCGTCACCTCAATAGTGCCTTGGCGGAACGCGGCGCGCAGCGGCCCCGGCGTTGCCACCGAGCGCAGCCGGTAGGTCAATACTTCGCCACCGGAGAAGCCAACCGATTCTTCCACCAGCCCGGCATCCCGTAAGCGCGCGACTTCCGGCCGCGTCAGCCGGAGACGTACGGAATTCCCTTTGATTCGAAGTTTCATATGTTGCCGACCCTGGCTCAATCATACAATTCGCCGCTGGACGCGCAAGTGACTTTGGTCACCCTGGTTGCGGGAGGCTCCGCCATTTGCCGCGGGACGCGGCGCCGATCCAGGGAAGCCACGCCATGTGAATCGCATCGTCTGCGCACAACCCAATGCAGTGTTCTTCGCTCCCGCACGCCTCCGGCACGGTGAGAACCGCGAGCCCAAGTTGCATCTCCAAGCACTTGGGACCACAGGCGTTTACACACAGTTCGCAGCCGGAACATTTGTCTGGGTCGACGACGGGCATCCACTTGTGAGTTGGTGTCATAAGAGGTTTCTCCACGACAGCAGCCTACGCGCCTTCCCGCGAGACGATGGGCCGTGGTGGCGGCAGCAGCAGCGTTATGCCCAAATTCAGCGCAAACAGAATCACTGCGGTTAGTTCGGTCACAGCCGACACAGGCAGGATGTTCCAGGCTGCCCGCAGGTTGCTTTCGTACGCGGGAACCTCAGAGGCCACGCGAAGAAGGCACCCGAGATTCAAGATGGCCAAAGAAGCGAACATTAGCTTCTTGCTGTAGAGCAGCCGCATTCCGCAAAACGCGGGCAGGACTCTCTGGCCGATGGCGAACACCATGGTAGCCAGGAACCCGACAGTGAGAGAATGACGCGATGCACCCCAGATGCCGCCGTACCGATCGGCCATCGCCGCATAGATGCCGAGGGCGGCGGCGACCAGAAGCCAAATGTACGCACCGCGTACGAAATGAGGGAACGAGCCAGACACCCCGAGAGTTTTCGCGGGTTTCTGCGAGCGCTGGAATACTCTCAGCGCGAGGGAGGCGAGGATGGAGGCAGCCGCCAGCAAGGCTGTCGCCATCAGGAACTGGCCCAACAGCGCAGCGCCCACTCCGCAAGCGCACGCGGCCATAGCCGCCAGCAGGCCCTTGCTGTCAGGCTCGCGAAGTCCCAGAAAGACCGGCAGCCACCTGGCATTGAATCCCCACACTGCCAGGACTGGGAACCCCCATGCGGCGAGGAAGAGGTAACGCTGGTCGAGCCAGTGCGGGATCTCCGGATTTGCGCTGGTCAACGCCAGCATGATGGTTTCAGTCTGGTTCATCAACAGCGCCAGAAGAAAGGCAATGGAGGAAGCGATGACGAGCTTCATCCAAGTTTCAATCCCCGGTCGCACCGCGGAAACGCGCCGCGGCTTATGGCTGCTCACCGTCACGAAAAAGATCAAAAAAGCGGTGAGTTGAAGCGCCGCCGAGACCGGCAGCAGCACGCGCCAGTTCCACTCGCTGACGTTTGCCACCCAGCGAAGGGTGATGCCGCAGGTCCACAGCGTCCAACTCGTCCAACCGCGGCTGACAGAGAAGCGCATCGATCGACCCATCTTCGATAGAGAGTAATAACCGATCCCAATAATGAACGTGCCGATCCAGCCGAAGATCTGCGCGTGCCCGTGGGCCTGAAGCCAGGCCGGGGAAAGCCCAGCCAGGGAATGCCGGCCACTGATCGAAACCAGGTTCCAGACTCCCAGGAATGTCCCCGGCAGCACTAGGAAGAGCAGGCCGGTAACGACATAGACCGTCACCAGTCGCTGTAACGCGACCTCAGTTGCTGCCGGTTTCGGGTCAGCCATGCCCGCCCTATCGTCTCTCCAGCGCGATCGCGCGCGGGAAGAGGATGTTGTTTTCGAGGTGGATATGCACGTGCAAATCCGCCTCCAGCGCCTCCAGCCCTTCGTAAAGCGCACGAACTGTGCTACAGGCATACGGAGGCAGTTGGTAATCGTGGGTCAGCGCACGGATTTCCACCAGCGCCCCTCCGGCGCTCACATGTTCTCGCTCCATCATAGCGATCGGGTTGGCGATAGATCCAAAAGGCACCGGGGGCATTGGCCTGCCCTGAGACTCGGCGAAACCGTATTTCTCAATGAAGGGAAACAGAATAGTCTCTTCCTTGTGCATATGCATCTCCATCTCCGCGCGCAAGGCGACAAACACCTCGGCCATGCGGCTGAGCGTCTCGGGATCGCGGGCGCCGTGAACCGCGAGCACCTTGTCCAGGCGGTTGCCCAAAGCCGGCAGTTCGAGCTTGAGGTATTCGTGGTGAGTGGCGACGATGTGCTTCGCGAGTTCACCCAGCGGCGCGGTCTGCCAGTTCCTCTCCGGCGCACCGGACCGTTGTGCCCGTTCGATCTCCTGCATTACGGATTCCGGATTGAGGCCCTTTGCCACGCACGCCTCGTCGAACGCTTGCTTACCGCCGCAGCAATAGTCCAGACCGTGACGCTCCAGGCTGCGGCACAGCATCGAGCGATATGGCGGCCACGTCGGCCAGAGTCTTTGGTGGTTGTCATCGGTTGTAGCCTTCCCTCCCGATTTCATGGTCAGGCCACAGGCCCCGTAAGTCAGTGACCGCAGTCACCAGATGCGCCTTGGAAGCACTGGTTCGCGCCACAGTGGGCTACGGCCTCATGCAGCCCCTCGACATGAGGGAGGAACCCGACGTAGGCCTTCGCGTACTCGTGGCTGGCCGCGGCGCCGGATTTCGCAAAGTCCTTCTCTAGGTTTCTAGGGTTCGTAACATTGAACGGCGAGTTCGTCGCCATGCCCATGACTGTTCCGTAGCTGGTTTGCAGGCGAACCTGGCGTGGACCGAGGGTAGCGGCCGGCAGAATCTGAACGGATGCAGTGATCTGGGTTCCGGCCGAGTTAGCCTGCATGTTCGAGACCTCGATGTTCGTGTCCGCTTGACCGATGCCGCTGCCGGCCCTGTAAACGCCTGGGGAGTTATGCGCATCTTGATGCAGGATCGGCACAGAGGCAGGCGTAGGCCCCTGACCCGAGACGGACAAGGTCTCCAAAATCGCTGAAGCGCGACTGCGATTGCGCTGCGTTAAGCAGCGCAATCGCAATGTCCGTTATCGCCTTGAAATGCGTGCAAGATGAAGACACACAAGGAAATAGATGGAGGTTTTTGGTTTAGACCCCCTGCTCAGTTATGCAGGGGGTCTAGCTTCTTAGGCCCTAAGCTATTGATTCTAATGGTGGGCGCGACAGGACTCGAACCTGTGACCTCCTGCGTGTGAAGCAGGCGCTCTAACCAACTGAGCTACGCGCCCTCTCGCGGGCAATCTCTGCAAGCCTGGCGTGGTCAACGCCAGTTTTCTAGTCTAGCTGAAATCGGAACTCCACGCTACTGCTCTGCTTCGTCCTGCTCTGCTTCGTCCTCCTTCGTCCTCTTCGTCCTTCGTCCGCTTCGTCCGCCCCGGCCCTTGCGCTCGACACCTTATCCCGCACTCACCTCACTTCACCACCGGCAGCACCACCGCGCTTCCCCGGTACACCCTCTGCGTCGCCTTCACATAGTCCGCCGCATGCGCCTCGAAAATGTTCGGCACGAACTTCTGCGGATTACGGTCGTACACCGGGAACCACGTGCTCTGCACCTGTACCATAATCCGGTGCCCCTTCAGAAACGCGTGCGCATTGGTGTGCAGATCGATCGCGTACTTCACCGCCTTGCCCGCCGGCGCCGCCTCCGGCCGGGCGAAACCACTCCGGAACCGCGCCCGCATAATCTCGTCCGCGATCATCAGCTCATACCCCGGCAACTCCTTCCCATCGTCCGGATACACGTCGATCAGCTTTACCACCCAATCGCTATCCGTCCCGCTCGTCGACGCCACCAGCTCCGTCGCGATGTCCCCCGCCACCCGCACGTCTTCCTTCAGCGGCTCCGTCTCCCACGTCAGCACGTCCGGACGATGATCCACGAACCGCTGATCCTGCACCAGCCACACCCGCCACTCCGGCCCCGGATAGGTCGGCGGCACCGGCCGCGGACGGTATGGCACCGGGTTCGCCGGATCGCTCACGTACTCGTCGAACCCACTCGCCCCCGGAGCGTCGAACGCCAACCGCCGGCCCTCGCGGAAATACAGCCGCCGCGCCTCCACCCCGCCCCTCGGCGGCCACGCGTCATGCTCCTTCCACTCGTTCGCCCCCGTCTCGAATACCGTCGCCTCGGCCAGCTTCCACTCCGCCTGCCCGCGCAGCCAGTGATCGAACCACGGCTGAAAAATCTTTTCCCGGTAATACGCCGCCGTATCGCTGCCGAAATCGATCGCCCCCAGTGTCCTCCCGTTCCCGTTCCACCCGCCGTGATTCCAAGGGCCCGCCACGAAATAGTTGCGCCGCTCCGCGTCGTGCCCCTCCATCAATTCGTAAATCTTCTGCGGCCCGTAAAAATCCTCCTGGTCCCACCAGCCCGCCACGTGTATGATCGGCAACTTCACCGCGTTCAAATAGGGTGCAAATGCCTGCCGCTGCCAGAAAGTGTCGTAATTCGGATGGCGCATGAAATCCGTCCACGTCGGCACCTTCCCGTGAAAGTACTTTTCATCCGCATTCGTCAGCGCTCCCAACCCCAAATACCAGTCGTAGGTATCCGCGCGGTCGAAGGGAAACCGGTAGTTCTCCGTCGCCGACGTCTCCAGCATCGCCGCATACTCGAACCCGTAACTCAGCCGGAACGCCCCGTTGTGATGGAAATCGTCGCCCAGGAACTGGTCCGCCGGCGACGCCTGCTCCACCGCCGCCTGTAACGCCGGATGCGGATTCAGCGACGCCATCACCGCCGTCCACCCGTCGTACGAGGTCCCCGCAATCCCCGCCCGCCCGTTGTTGTTCGCCACGTTCTTCACCAGCCATTCCACCGTGTCCCACGCGTCCGTGGTCTCGTCCACACCCTTCGCGTCCTTGGGGTCGTGCGGCGGCCGGAACATGACGAACCTGCCCTCGCTCCGGAATCGCCCGCGGATGTTCTGCGCTACGAAAATGTAGTTCTCGCTCCGCCATCGCTGTCCCGCCGGCAACCCCTGCTCCGTCACCTCTTTCCCCGGTACCCCGTACGGCGTGCGGTCGATCAGAAACGGCAGCGGACCTTTGGCATTCTTCGGCGTCAGCAACACGGTCTGTAGCCGCACGCCGTCCCGCATCGGAATCATAACTTCCTGAAAGTCGACGAATACCCTCCCACTCTCGCCCTGCCCAATCAGCAGGACCGCGCCCGCCAGTCCGCCAAACAATATTGCCAGCCGCATCTCAGTCACCTGAACATGAAGTTTTTTTTGGCTCTTTCCTATCAATATCTTAACGTCGATTCAAGCCCCGCCCGCCCCCTGATTTCCAAGCCTCGGTGCTACATAATAAAGGTAGCAGGGGGTAGCTGACCGGGAATTTCGACTGGAAGAGGCGCAAAACGGGACAAATTTGTCCCGCCGCCAATCGCAGATCCCATTTAGAATCAATAAAACCAATCGAAAAACAGCCCCAAAACGGGACAATTTTGTCCCACTTCAGCCTGATTCCGATCACCCCGCCCCCAGCGCCCGAATCCCGCTGCTATTATCGGGTATATCGGAATTGGAGGTCCCATGGCGGACGAACTCAATAGGCGTAATTTCCTCAAGGTGGCCGCGATTGCCGCCGGCCCGGCCGTAATCTCGGCTCAAGGCGCCAATGACAAAGTGAATGTCGGCTGGATCGGTGTCGGCACCCGCGGCTACGCGGGCCTCGACTGGCTGCATACCGCGGCGGCCAATGAAGTCCAGATCACAGCCATCTGCGATACCTACTCGGGCTACATCGCCCGCGCCCTGGACCGCATGCAGACCGTCTGGGGCAATAAGCCCAAGACCTTCGTCGACTACCGCGACCTGCTCGCCGACAAGTCCATCGATGCCGTCTGGATCATGACCCCGGAGCACCTGCACCACGATATGGCCGTCGCCGCCCTCAAGGCCGGCAAAAACGTCTACCTCGAAAAGCCCCTCGCCCACACCATCGAAGAGGGCTTCGACCTCATCAAGGTCTGGCGGGAGTCCGGTAAGGTCTGTCAGGTCGGCACCCAAAACCGCAGCTCCGCGCTCTATCAGAAGGCCCGGGAACTCATCCGCCAGGGCATGGTCGGCGACGTCCATTACGTGCGCGCTTTCTGGTATCGTAACTCTCTCCCCAACGATCCCGCCTGGCGCTACGTCATCCCGCCCGAAGCCACGCCCCAGAACACCGATTTCAACCGCTTCCTCGGCACCGCGCCCAAGCGCGACTGGGATCCGCATCGCTACTTCCAATGGCGCCTCTACTGGGATTACTCCGGCGGCATCTCTACCGACCTGCTGGTCCACCAGACCGACATCGTCAACTTCATGCTCGATAAGACCGTTCCTAAGTCCTGCATGGCGAGCGGCGGCATTTACCGCTGGACCGACAAGAACGACGATCGCGACGTCCCCGATACCCTCAGCGCCATCTACGAGTACGATAAGTTCCACATCAATTACTCGTGCTACTTCGGCAACGATCACTATGGCTACGGCGAGCAGGTCTTCGGCAACGAAGGCACCATCGAAGTCATGAACCGCGATTCGCTCACCTTCACGCCCGAAACCTACCGCGGCAAGGCGCCCGAAAATATCAAGAGCCGCAAGACCCTCGCGCTCGGCCGCAAGGATGTCAACCAAACTGACGACGGCGTTTTCGCTCACTTCCGCAACTTCATCATGAGCGTTCAGGGCAAGGAACAACCCATCGCCCCGCCGCCCAAGGGCCAGGAGGCCGCCATCAGCGGCCACATGGCCACGCTCGCCTTCAAGAACCAGAAGAAGGCCATCTGGGACGAGGCCGCCCAAAAGGTCCGCTTCGTTTAACCGCGACGCGTCGTCATGGCCGCCGTCGCCACAGCCCCCGCGGGCACGTCTCCCCGCTGGATCGTCAATCGCGGTGTGGATCTATGTCTCGTCATCGGCAGCGCCTCCGCCGGTTACGTCTACCTGCTGCTCTACACCGCTCTGCATGTCAAAATCTCGCTCCTCTGGTGGTTCTGGAGCGTCGGCTTCGACGGCACCCATATCTTCGCCACCGCCAGCCGCACTTACTTCGATCCCGAGGCCCGCGCCCGCGCCCCGAAACTGCTCTACGGCAGCCTGCTGGTATTCTTCGCGCTCGGCCCGCTCATGGTGCTCGCCGGCCAGAAGGCCCTGCTCGCTCTCCTCGTCGGCGTCTGGGCCTACTATGACGTCATCCGCCAACACTACGGCTTTCTGGTGCTCTATAAAGTCAAGAACCGCGACTTACTCCCGCTCGATAACACCCTCGACCGCCTCTTCCTCTTCGTGATGATGATCTTTCCGCCCTTCCATCGTTTCTTCATTCACCACCCCGAGGAGCTCGGCATCAAACTCGCCTTCCCGCAGTTGGAGCCGGTCTTCTGGGTCATCGTCGCCGCCACCGCCGCCGCGTGGCTGGCGCGCCAGGCCTCCCGTGTTGCCGGCCGCTTCCCCATCGATCTCCCCAAGTGCCTGCTCTTCGCCGCCATCGTCCCCTTGCACTGGCTGACCTTCGCCTGCATGAGCTGGCAAGCCGCCGTGCCCACCGTGACCATCGTGCACAACTTGCAGTATCACGCCCTGGTCTGGTTTCACAATCGCAACCGCTACGCCGGCAAAACATTGCTCAGCCGCAGCCTCGGCACATACATCGCCGCCGCCCTGCTCTTCAGCGCGCTCTACCGCATCCCCGGCTTCCAGCTCGGCCGGGTCTCCGATCTCGCCTTCGGTTTCTTCTGCGGTTTCGGCCTCACCCATTACTACCTGGACAGCCGCATCTGGCGCGTCCGCCACGATCCCGGCCTGCGCGAAGCATTGCACCTGGCAGCCTGACTTGCCGGCGCTCTCCGCTCCCTCCGTGTTCTCAGGTTTTGACTTTCTTCCGTCTTCTCCGCGTTCCTTGCTCCGCGTCTCCGCGTCTCCGCGTCAAGTACACTGCCCCCAACTCACGCTACTCTGAAAGTTGATCCCCTATCTCACGCCCCAACGCCGCGCCCGCCTGGAGCTCTTCCGGCCCACGGCCCGCTACCTCAGTGGAACCGAGGTGCATGTCTACGCCCTCGCCATCGCGGCCAGCGTGCTGCTCTCCTTTTTCCCCTTCTGTAACGTGATGCTGTCCCTCTGCCGCAACGTGCTGCATTCGCGCGCCGCTGAGGAAGCCATCTATCTCGCGCTCAACGACTACTTCCCCGGCGAGTTGGCCGCCTTCCTGAAACGCAACCTTGCCATACAGGGCCGGCTCCAGCTCACCAGCATGGTGCTCCTGCTGTTCACCGCCAACGGCATCTTCGAGCCGCTCGAAGTGGCGCTGAACCGCGCCTGGGGCGAGGTGACGAATCGCTCCTATCTAAAGAACCAGTTGGTCGCGCTGGGTATGATTTTCCTCTGCGGAGCGCTGGCTCTGCTCTCCCTGATGCTCACCGCGCTCAACAGCCAGTGGACCTCGGCGTGGGGGTCCCTGGGCCCCATGCAGGGGTGGCTGAACCTGCTGATGTTCAAGCTCGCCGCCGTGCCCATCTCGATCCTGGCGCTCTTCCTCATCTACTGGCTGCTGCCCAACCGCAAGATCCCGCCGGCGCGCGTGGCTCCCGCAGCCATCCTCGTCGGCCTCATCCTCGAAGCCCTCAAATACGTGAACCTCGCCATCGCCCCGTATCTCCAGGCGAAGCTGGAGCACGAGTACTTCATCTTCCGCCACTCCGTCGCCATCCTGCTGTGGAGCTTCATCGCCGCCATGGTGGTTTTGGCCGGCGCCGAATGGACCGCGCGCCCCAAGCCCGAAGATTCGCTATCGTAGTGGTCATGCGGAATTGGACAGCTCTCGCGCAAGCCCACGGTTTCCCTCTTTCCGGCAGCGAATTGGACCGCGTGACGCAGCCCCTGGCGGCACTGGAAGAAACTTTTCGCCCCCTGCTGAAACAATTGACGCCCGATCTGGAGCCCGACCTCGAACTGCACCTCGCCGGAGACGGCGAATGAGGATTTCCGAAGCTGCCGCCGGGCTCCGTGAGCACCGGTTCTCCGCCGTGGACCTGGCCACCGCTGGGCTTTCCCGCATCGATCGCCTCAACCCCACCATGCGCGCGTTCATTACCGTCACCGCCGAACCGGCGCTGGAACAGGCGCGGCAGGCGGACCGTGAGCTCGCCATGGGCAAAGACCGCGGCCCGTTTCACGGCATTCCCGTCGCCCTCAAGGATCTGTTCGCTACCTCGGGCGTGCGCACCACGGCGGGCTCCAAGGTCTACGAAAACTGGGTGCCCGGGTTCAACGCCACCGTGGTGGAGAAACTCCTGGCCGCCGGCGCGGTCCTGCTGGGCAAGCTCAATATGCACGAATTTGCCTACGGCATCACTTCGGCTAACCCGCACTTCGGCGCGGTGCGCAATCCCTGGAACCCCGAGCATAGTCCGGGCGGCTCGAGCGGCGGGTCGGGCGCCGCCGTGGCCACCCACATGGTCTTCATGGCCATGGGCACCGATACCGGCGGCTCCATTCGCATCCCCGCGTCGTTTTGCGGCACCGTCGGACTCAAACCCACCTATGGGCGCGTCAGCCGCTTCGGCGTCCTGCCGCTGGGCTTCAGCCTTGACCACATGGGCCCGCTCACGCGCTCCGTGCGCGATGCCGCGCTGGCTTTGAACGCCATCGCCGGCCACGATCCGCGCGACCCCACTTCCTCGCGCCACCCGGTGGTGGAATACGTGCCGGACGAGGATTGCTCCATCCGCGGAGTGCGCATCGGTTTTCCGGACAGCTTCTTCTTCGATCGCCTGCATGAGGATGTGGAATCGGCGGTGCGAGGCGCCATCGCCCGCGCCCAATCGCTGGGCGCCGTCATCAAACCGGTCCGCCTGCCCGACATGGAAGCCTTGAACGCCATCGCCCGCATTGTCTTGCTCGCCGAAGCGTCGGCGGTAGCCGAGCCGGTCATGCAAGATCGCGGCCAGTTCGGCCCCGACGTTCTGGCGCTCTTGGATCAGGGCCGCCTCGTGCCCGCCACCGACTACATCAATGCGCAGCGCTTACGCCGCCAGATGCGCCGCCAGTTCGAGCAGGTGTGGCAGCAAGTCGATTGCCTCATCACGCCGGCCACGCCCAGTCCCGCCCCGCGCATCGGCGACACCACCGTCCGCCTGGGTGGCCGCGACGAGGATGTGCGTCTGGCGTCGACGCGCCTGGTGCGCGGCGTCAACGCGCTCGGCTTCCCGGCCCTCTCCCTGCCCTGCGGATTGAGTGCTTCGGGTCTGCCGGTGGGCATGCAGATCGTCGGTCCGGCGTTCGAGGAAGCGCTCGTGTTGCGCATCGGCGCCGCGCTGGAAGATGGCGGCGTCGGCATTCCCCCGTGTCCCGTGTAGTGTCTAAGTACTAGCTATTTCGAGTCAGTCGGGTGGGCAGAACCGCATTTTCAGACCAGTTTCTACCGGGATGCGTATTCCGCCGCTTTAAAATGTCATAGGAGTATTAAATCCTAAATGGCTCAGCGCCTTACAGGGCCAAACCACCCATAGGTGAGCATCCGCACCCACGTTTGGTGTGGTGCTATGGAACCCGAACCTCCGAAACCTCCAGGAATAGAACGACAAAGTCCTTACGAATCAGCAAAAATTAAGTCACTGTCATCCTGGTAAACCAGTTGCTACGTAACTTCCATACCGCAGTCTGCGCGCACGACAGCCCTGTGCCCGGACCACGGGAATTTTAGGGAGGACCGAACGAATGAAATTCAAGAACTTGCGCCTAATCGGACTGATTGTGTTGGCCCTGGCTGCTTGCCTCGGCAGCTTTGCCCAGTCTGTCAGCGGCGACCTGGCGGGCACCATTTACGATGCCAGCGGCGCGACGATACCGAACGCGACCGTGGTCGGGAAGAACGATGCCACGGGCGTCGAGACTACCACCAAATCTACGGCTACCGGCGAGTATCACCTCGGCAACCTGCTCCCGGGAACTTATACGATTACGGTGACCGCCCCCGGCTTTACGAAAGCGCAGATTCGCGCCGTAACCGTGGACCTGAATAAGACAGCCACCACCAACGTCAAGCTCGACGTGGGCGCCAACGTGGAGACGGTGGAAGTTTCGGCCGCCGCGGCCGCCATCGATACCACGACGGCGAGCGTGCAAACTTCGTTTTCGGCCACTTCCATGGCGGACCTGCCGACCGCTTCCGGCGGCAGCGGCGTGATCAACCTTTCGCTGTTGGACGCCGGCGTGAGTTCGAGCGGCGCGGTCGGCCTGGGATCCGGCCCGTCCGTGGGCGGACAGCGTCCGCGCAACAACAATTTCACCATCGAAGGCATCGATAACAACAGCGGCAGCGTAACCGGTCCGCTGGTCACCGTCCCCAACGACGCGGTGGCGGAATTCAGCTTGCAGCAAAACCAGATCTCGCCGGAATTCGGCCACTCTTCGGGCGGCCAGTTCAACCAGGTGGTGAAGAGCGGCGGCAACGAGCTGCACGGAACGGCGCACGAATATTTGCAGAACCGCAACCTCAACGCCGCCGACAACCAGTCGGCCCTCAATGGCGACGAACTGCACCCGCGTTATGACAACAACCGCTTCGGCGGATCGGTGGGCGGCCCGATTAAGAAGAACAAGATCTTCTTCTATGGCCTGTATGAATACAATCCGATCGGCACCAGTTCAACCCCCGGCGCTCTGTTCGCGCCCACCTCGGCCGGCTGGTCGACGCTCAGCGGGCTCTCCGGCATCAACCAGACGAACCTCAGCCAGTTGAAGCTGTACCTGGGCACCGCGCCCACGGCAGCTCCGCCGGCCACCACGCCCAACGGCGCCTATCCGCTGGTCGGTCCGGCCAATCAGGCCTCGGGGTGGACCGCCGCGCAGACCGCCGCGGCGCAATCCGTCCAGATCGGCCAGATCAGCTTCAACGCGCCTGCCTATACCAACAACGAAAACGGCGTGGGCGCGTTCGATATGAACATCTCCGACAAGGACAGCCTGCGCGTGCGTTTCATCCTGAACCGGTCCGGCTTCATCGACACCGCGGCTGCCCTGCCGGTATTCTTCCAGACGGTGCCTGCCAACGCCTATCTGGCGACCCTCACCGAGTTCCACACCTTCTCGCCCACGGTGACCAACGAATTCCGCCTGGGTTTCAACCGTTACTACAACGAGTACCAGGTTGGCAATCAGAAATGGCCGGGGTTGGATCAATTCCCCAACATCAACATTTTCGACTTGAACGCGCAACTCGGTCCCGACGGCAACGCGCCGCAGGGCGGCATCCAGAACCAATACCAGTTGACCGATAACATTAGCTGGACCAAGGGCAAGCACAGTCTGAAGATGGGTTTCGACGGATGGAAGCAGATTTCTCCGCAGGACTTCACGCAGCGCTCGCGCGGCGATTACGAATGGAGCTACCTCTCCGACTACCTGTACGACTATGTCCCGGACTACATCGCGCAGCGCTCGCTGGGCGGCGCCCGGTACTACGGCGACCGCATCTTCACCGGTATGTACTTCAACGATAGCTGGAAGGCCACGCCGCACCTGACAGTCAACGCCGGCCTGCGCTACGAATATCAGACGGTGCCTTACAGCGAACAACTGCAGACGGTCAACGCCATCTCCAACGTTCCGGGGCTGATCGTATTCCAGAAGCCCACGGCAATGAAGACCGCCTGGATGCCACGCGTCGGCTTGGCGTATTCGCCGGGCACCAGCGGTAAGACCTCCATTCGCGCCGGCTTCGGCCGCAGTTTCGACGTGCTGGTGGATAACTTCGGTCTGCTCACCCTGCCTCCGCAGGACACCACCACGGTGGACGTGACGGGCAACGCCGGGCAAGGATTCATGCTCAACGGCGGCATTCCGCCGAACGCTTCGGCGGCCGCTTTGACGCAGGCACAGGCCCGCGCGGGCACAGGCGGGTACGTTCCCAACCAGACTCGTCCGCAATCGCTGCAATGGAACATCGGCATTCAGCACGTGTTCCATGAGGACTACACCTTCGAAAGCCGCTACCTGGGCACGCGCGGCATTCACCTGCCGGTGCAGGCTCAGTTGAACCGCATACCGGTGGTGAATGGCGCCAATGCGCTGCCGATTTACGCCGCAGCCCCGAGCCAGGCCACGTTGAACGGGCTGACCAGCAACCTGACCACTCTTACCAACCAATACAACGCTGGTGGGGATGTGGATCCGGCTTATCTGGCCGCCGGATTTACGGGGATCATCACCAGCTACCAGCCCTGGGGCAACTCCACCTATCACGGTTGGGCCAACCAGTTTACGCGCCGCTTCCATAACGGCCTGCAGTTCATGGCCGCTTACACCTTCAGCCACAACATCGACGACTCCACGGCCGAAGTGTTCAGCACCTACACCACGCCGCGCCGTCCGCAGAACATCCGCGATCTGAGCGCCGACCGCGCCAGCTCGGCCCTGGATCACCGTCATCGCCTGACCTATCAGGTTCTGTACGACGCTCCCTGGTACAAGACTTCCAAGAACTGGGCGCTGAAGAACGTGCTCGGCAACTGGGAAGTCGCGCCCATTTACACCTACCAGACGGGTACCTGGTTCACGGTGCAGAGCGGCCTCGATTCCAACCTGAACGGCGATTCGGGCGGCGACCGCGCCGCGCTCATCGCCGGCGGGAATCCGCTGATCGGCAGCGGTACGACGGCGCTGAAGAATAGCGCCGGCGCCACCGTGGCCTTCCTCATGAACAACCCGGCCGCCGGCTACGTGACGGCTCCCAAGGGCACCCTTTCCACGGCGGGCCGCAACACCGAGCGCATGAACCCGACCAACGACATCGACGCCACCATCGCCAAGAGCGTCTCGTTCGGCGAAAAGGGCAGGAGGGTCCAGTTCGCCGGACGCTTCTTCAACATCCTCAACCACTCGCAGTACATCGGCGGCAACATCAGCGACGTGGCTCCCATCGGATTCACCAGCACCGCGGTGCACAACTTCACGATTCCTTCCTCGTCGGTGTTCCACCAGGCGTCGCAGGTGTTCTCCAGCAATCCGCGCAGCATTACGATTTCGGCGAAGTTCATCTTCTAGGAACTTCCGGGAACGGTTTGAAATACGGGGAGCCTTCGGGCTCCCCTTTTTTGTGGGGCAGGCGCCGCCTGTACCGGGTGTATCCTGGACATGGAGAAGTTTGCCTTCCGGTATGCCGCCCAGCGGTCACATTGCGCGAATTCTGATTGCGGCGGGTATCGCGTGCGCCGCTCTGCATGCGCAGGTGGCAATCACCGGCCGCGTGGTGGATGAGAACGGTGCGGCGGTGGGCGGGGCGCGGGTGGAGTGGCGGGCGGCGGATGGCGGCATCGTCACCGCTTCGTCCGATCAGGCGGGCAACTTCCGGGCCAGCTTGCCGGCGGAGGGAGAGTACACGGTGCGCGCGGAGCGGCTGGGGTTCTTCGTCACTGCCAACCCCAGGCAAGCGTTCGAGGCAGGCCCGCAACAATTGACCATCCGCCTGAACCACCTGCAGGAATTCGCCGACAAGATCGATGTGACCTACTCGCCGCCGGCCATCGATCCGCAGCAGACCTCGGAGCGCAAGGAACTGGCCAATACGGAGATCCAGGGTGTGCCGTACCCGGCGCCGCAGGACTTTCGCAACGCGCTGCCGCTGCTCAATGGCGTGGTGGCGGACAGCGCGGGCCGGGTCCACTTCAACGGCGGCGACACCGACCAGGCGAATTATACGCTGGACGGGTTCAACATCTCGGACCCGGTGACGGGACGGCTGGATACGCGGGTCAACATCGAGACCATCCAATCGATGGACCTGGAGAACAGCCGTTACGCGGCCGATAACGGCCGCGGCTCGGCGGGCGTGCTCGATCTCAAGACCAAGATGGGCGACGACCGCTGGCGATTCGGGGGCACCAACTTCATTCCCGGGGTGGCCAACAACGGCGGCTGGTACATCAATAAATGGACGCCGCGGCTGGAATTTTCCGGCCCCATCGTCAAGGGGCGCGCCTGGTTCCACAACGGCCTCGACGCCTTCTACAGCGTGGACACCATTCGCGGGTTGCCCAACGGGCAGAACCGCACCAGCGGCCTCACCGTCAGCGATCTCTCGCGTTTCCAGGTGAACATCACGCCGGCCAATATTCTGACGGCGAGCTTTCTGTATAACCGGAGCGATACCAACCGCTATGGGTTGAGCATCCTGAATCCGGTGGAGACTACCACCAACATCCGGCAGGCCACGTACATGAGCACGATTCGCGACCAGCATTACTTCGGCGGAGCGCTGCTCGATATCGGGTTCGCCGATACGCGCGGGCGGCTGGCCAATCCGCCGCGCGGCGATTTGATCTATGAGATCACGCCGACGGGCAACCTCGGCAATTACTTCAGCGGCGTGAATCGCCACTGGTACCGCCAGCAAGCCACGGCCAACCTGTTTCTGCCGACGGCACACTTCCATGGCGAGCATCGCCTGAAGTTCGGCACGGATGTGGAGCGGGAGAGCTTCCATCAGCAGGTGGAGTTGCACGATTACGAGGTGCTGCTCGACGATGGTTCGGTGGCCCGCCTGGTGACGTTCGCGGGGAACCCGTTCCAGCAGCGCAAGAACCTGGAGGCGGCGGCGTACGTGCACGATCACTGGACCCCGCTGGAGGGGCTGTCGCTGCAGGCCGGCGTGCGCACGGAATGGAACGAGGTGGTGCGCGATCTGGAACTGGCGCCGCGCGTGGCCGCGGCGTGGGCGCCCAAGAAACTGCGCGACACCAAAATCTCGGCGGGATGGGGCGTCTACTACGACGCCATCAGTCTCGGTACGCTGGCGCGCGACCAGGGAATGACCAGCTACTCGACTTTCTACCTGCCGGACGGGACGGTACAGGGTCCGGTGCCGACATCCTTCCTGGTGAACAATCGAACGCTTTCGACGCCGAAATACCAGACGGCAAACGTCACCGTAGAGCGCAAACTGCCGTTCGATTTCTACGGGAAGGCGGGCTACACGTGGCGCGGCGGCGAAAACGGGTTCGTGTTTGAAACTCTCTCGCCGCAAAGCGGACCGATGTTCTATCAGGGCGTGGTGTTCCAGTTGCGCAACTCGCGGCGCGAACGCTACGACGCGGTGGATTTCTCCGTCCGGCGCACGTTTGCGGGAAAATTCGAGTGGTTTCTGGGGTACACGCGGTCGAGCACGCGCAGCAATGCGGCGGTGGACTACAGCCTGGAAAACCCCGTGTTCGCGCCGCAGATGCCGGGACCGTTCGCCTGGGACACGCCCAATCGGGTCCACATGTGGGGATGGGTGCCGATGCCCAAACGGTTGCTGCCGGGGCGGCTGGAATTTCTGCTGCGCAATACCACGGCGGCGTACCTGGTGGAATACCGCACGGGCTTCCCGTTCAGCGTGGTGAACGAGGAGGGTTTTCTGGTGGGCGCTCCGAATTCGCGGCGCTACCCGGATTACTTCAACGTCAACTTGCACCTGGAACGCCAATTCCGCGCGCTGCACTATTTGTGGGCATGGCGGTTCGGGTACAACAACCTGACGGGCAGCCTGAACGCGAACGTGGTAAACAACATTCAGGGCTCTCCGCAATTTCTGACTTACGGCCGCGGGCAGGCTCGGGCGTTCAGCGTGCGACTGCGCCTGCTGGGACGGAAATAGTTTAGAGTCCCGGTTGATTTGGCCACTAAAATAGTGATCTGATTAGATTTTTGGTCCCAATGGATACTCCCGACTCGACGACCGATTTGCCAGGTGACGGCTTCGCCGAGGCACTTGGGGTTCTGGAAGACGCGGCCGATGGATTCGTCGCCTGCGATTCGGCGTTCCGCATTCTCTTTCTGAATTCCGAGGCGGAACGGCTGTGCGGCAAGCCGAAGGCGGAGCTTCCCGGCACGACTCCGTGGGAATCGTCATCCGATTTGGGCGGGACCGAACTGGAATGCGAGAGCCGGCGCGTCATGGCGGAGCGCGTTCCGGCGGCGTTCGAATACTACCACCGCAGCCTGGCGCTCTGGCTGGAGGTCCGCGTATCGCCGGGGCCATGGGGCGGTATTTCGATCTGGTTCCGGGACATCACCGGGCGCAAGCGGGCCACGGAGAAACTGCTCGCCAGCGAGGCGGCCCTGGAACGGCACCTGGCGGAGCTTGAAAGGATCTATGCGGATGCGCCCGTCGGACTCGCGGCACTCGACGCCGACCTGCGCTATCTGCGCATCAACCGGCGCCTTGCCGAAATCAACGGCTTGCCGCCAGCCGAGCACATTGGCCGCACGATTAGCGAAGTCTTGCCGAATCTGGCGCCGATTCTGGTGCCCTTACTGCGGGCCGTTCTCGAGACAGGGGCGCCGATCGTCGACGTCGAGATACCCGGGCACACGTTGGCGCGACCAGGCGTCCAGCGTCACTGGCTGGCCAGTCTCTACCCGGTGCGGACCGCCGGCAACAAGGTGGTCGGCATCAACGTGATGCTTCAGGAGATCACCGAACGGAAGCACTTCGAGCGCGCCCTGCAAGAGAAAACGGACGAGCTCAAGGAGGCACAGCGTCTGGCCGGTGTGGGTAGCTGGACATGGGATCTGGAGAGCGACACCGTCACCTGGTCGGAACAACTTCGCCGCCTCGCCGCCGGCGATCCGGCACAAATCACGGACGGCCACAAGGGGTTTGAGCGGTACCACACGCCGGAGAGTTGGATGCGCTTGTTGGCCGCGGGACAAAGAGCCAACGAGGATGGAACACCCTACGAGGTCGAAGTGGAGGCGATTCTTCCGGACGGCCAGCACCGCTGGAGGATCGTCCGCGGCGAAGTCCAGCGCGATGCCTCCGGGCGGATCGTGAAACAGCGCGGCACCGCGCAGGACATTACCCGGCGCAAGCGTGCCGAAGAGAAGCTGCGCATGGCTCACGCGGAACTTTCCGCCATTCACGCGCACGCCCCGATGGTATTCCTGGTGGTGGATGAAGATCTCCGTGTTCGCAAGGTGAACGAGACGGCGGCCCGATTCGCCGGCCGGCCGGAGGCGGACATGCTCGGGCTCCGCCCCGGCGGCTCCCTTGGTTGCCTCAACTCCCTGAAGGACCCCAAGGGCTGCGGCTACGGACCTGACTGCGGCACTTGTCCGCTGCGGCTGGCGGTTTTGGACTCCATCCGGAACCGGGCGCGGCACGACAACGTCGAGGCCTGGCTGCCGGTCCGCGGGAGCGAGGGGACCGAGGAGCGATGCTTCCTGGCTTTCACCGCTCCTATGCAACTTGCCGGCGCGCAAGAGGCCTTGATCTGCGCCCTCGACATCACGGACCGCAAGCGCGCCGAAAAGGCGCTGCGCGACAACGAGCACTGGCTGAATGAGTCGCAGCGAATCTCCCGGATCGGCAGCTATGTGCTGGATTGCGCGGCGGGGACCTGGACCAGTTCGGAGACCCTGGACGAGATCTTCGGTATCGGGGCGGACTACGCGAGGACCGTCGAAGGCTGGCGGGCACTGGTGCATCCGGAACACCACGAAGAGATGATGGACCATTTCACCAACGAGGTCCTCCAGCAAGGGAAACCGTTTGACCGCGAGTACAGGATCGTGCGTGCGGCCGACGGGCAGGTTCGGTGTGTACATGGGCGCGGCGCCGTGGTTCGCGATCCGGCCGGCGCGCCGCGGTTCATGGCCGGCACGGTTCAGGACGTCACGGCGCGGCGCAGGGTGGAAGAAGAATTGCGTCAGGCGCAAAAGCTGGAGGGTTTGGGCCGGCTGGCGGGTGGCATTGCCCACGATTTCAATAACCTGTTGACGGTCATCAACGGCTACGGCGACATGCTGCTCGGCGAGTTGAAAGACGAAGACCCCTTGCACGAACCGATCGCCGAAATTCGTAAGGCAGGCGAGCGCGCGGCGAAACTGACCGGGCAACTGCTGGCGTTCAGCCGCAAGCAGATCGTGCAACCTCAACTGCTGGACCTGAATGAGTTGATCGGCGAGGACCTGAACATGATCCAGCGATTGGCGGGAGAGGACATCGAGCTGGAAACACGGCTCGCCGCGCCGTTGGGAAGGGTTCTAGCCGACCCCGGACAGATGCACCAGGTGTTGTTGAATCTGGTGGTGAACGCGCGTGACGCCATGCCGCTCAGCGGCCGGCTCACCATCGCCACGAGCGATGTGGATGTGGCGGAAGGCGACCCGGCCCGGCACCCGGGCCTCGCACCTGGACGATACGTATTGCTCTCGGTCGAGGATACCGGAATCGGCATTGAAGCCGAAGCCCGGGAGCACATCTTCGATCCCTTCTTCACCACCAAGGACAAGGGGGCGGGTACGGGCCTTGGGCTGGCCACCGTCCACGGGATCGTCCAGCAGGCCGGCGGGGCGATTTCGTTCCACAGCGAATCTGGCCGCGGCACCACCTTCCTGATCCATCTGCCGCGGAGCGAAGCCGCCACCCCGGACGACCGGGGGACCGTAGGCTCGTCCGCCGATCGTGGCGGCACGGAAACGGTTTTGGTGGTGGAAGACCAGGACTCGGTTCGCAAGTTGGCCGTGCGCATGCTTCGCCACAGGGGTTACCGGATTCTGGAGGCGGCGCATGGCGATGAAGCCCTGGAGCTGGCAGAGCGCTACTCCGGACCGATTCACCTCTTGCTTACGGACGTGGTCATGCCCGGCATGACGGGGCGGAAACTGGCGGAACACCTCAAAGCGGCGCGCCCCTCGATGAAAGTGCTGTACATGTCGGGCTATGCCGAGGACATTGTTACCAGCCGCGGCCTGCTTGACCCGGGCCTGTTCTACATCGCCAAGCCATTTGCCCCGGAAGCGCTGGCAGAAAAAGTACGCGAGGCGCTGGGGCCCGCTGCGGCCCCGGCGGCGGCCAGAATACTGGTGGTGGATGACGAGCTTGGGGTGCGTACCTTCCTGCAAAAGGTGCTGGCCGACGCCGGCTACACGGTACTGGTGGCCGAAGATGGCGGCCAGGCGCTCAAAATGGTGCGCGCGCAACGCTTCGATCTGGTTCTGACTGACCTCGTCATGCCGGAGAAGGAAGGCATCGAAATCATCCGGAGCATGCACAAAGAGCTGCCGGATCTGAAGATCATCGCGATGTCGGGAGCCTTCGGCGGTGAGTTCCTGAAGGTGGCGAAGCGGTTGGGGGCGAACTCCACCCTGGCCAAGCCGGTGGCTCCGGAACAGTTGATCTCGGCCGTCCGCGGCGTTCTCGGATAGACGCGGTCAATCGTGGGCTTAGCGTGGGGTTAAACTGGAAGCGGATACCGGACGATCCACATGGCGTCTCCCCCCATTCCGCCGCAATTGGACCATCTGATCGCCCGTCCGTTCTCCTTCTACCCGCCGATTATCGGAATCGAGCACAACGAGTGGTTGTACCGGAAGGCGAGCTGGAGCGAGATCCAGGTGGTGAACTGCAAGAGCGGAGCGGAGATCTGGCTTTCGCGGCGGTACATCGGCGAAGTGTCGCGGGTGGACGACCCGGTGCTGATCGTGGGATTGAAAAGCGAGCTGGAATACAAGGGCGGAATGGTGGTGCCGTTCCAGCGGCGTGTGATCGAGATGCCTGTGTCGGCGGGCGGCCGGGCGGCGGCGAGCGTGAAGGAACGGCCGGAGCCGGGGATGATCGTGGGCATCAGGATGGCGTCTCCGCAGGACAAGCGCATCTTTAAGCTGGTTGGCGCCGCGGTCACGGTGGCGATTTTGCTGTACATCGTGGCGGTGAGTCTGTCGCGGCAGCGGGTGGTGTTCACGGCCAAGGATCAGACGTACATGGGGCTGACCGCGCGCGACGACCGCACGGGGGTGGTGGGAAAGCTGGGAGAACCGGCGAGCGACCACTGGCAAAGCGAAGAGGGGGCCATGCAGTACGAGGCGCTGGATTATCCCGACCGCAAGCTGACGGTGATCCTGATGGGCGCCGACCGCAAGAGCGTCCTGTACGCCGGCACCATGGACCAGGATTGGAAGCCGGTCCACTCGGT